>NZ_BAAGDE010000004.1:0-167059 GCF_054660795.1 Mycobacterium sp. MUNTM1 | reverse complement strand
GCGCTCTGTTGGTTGGGGGGGGTGGTTGGGGTGGGATGGGGTCCTACCCCCACCACTGGGCGCGCTCGCCGAGGGGTCCGGGGCACGGTGGGACTGCGGGTGGGGGGCTCGTCGGCACCCGGGCCAGCGATCCGGGGTGTAGTTCGTGCCCGGCGCAGTCGGTCACGACGAGGTGGCCGGCCGGTCCGGTGATGGTGATGGCACCTCGATGATGCTGGCGATGGTGGTAGGGGCACACCAACACCAGGTTGGCCAACTCGGTGGGGCCGCCGTCTTCCCAGTGCCGCAGGTGATGGGCGTGCAGACCACGGGTGACACCACAGCCCGGAACCACGCACGTGCGGTCGCGATGCTCCAGCGCGCGGCGCAGCCGCCGATTGATCAGCCGGCTCGCCCGGCCCGCCCCGATGGGCTCGCCGTGCCGTTCGAACCAGACTTCGGCGGTGGCATCACAGGTCAGGTAGCGGCGGTCGGCGTCAGACAGCAACGGACCCAGATGCAGTGCTGCGGCGTGCTTTTCAACGTCGAGGTGCACCACCACGGTGGTGTGCTGCCCATGCGGGCGCCGCGCCGCCTCGGCGTCCCACCCGGCCTCCACCAAGCGCATGAACGCCTCCACCGTGCCCGGCAACGGCGGCAGCTGATCGCGGGCGCGGTCGCCATCATCGTGATCACGCTTCCACTCGGCGATCAGCGCATCGCGATGAGACGCCAACGCCGCGTCGAACTTCGCCGCGTCCAGGTGTGGAAGGGTGATCCGCCAACAGGCGCCTTCGTCGTCGGAGGTCTTGGTGATCGAGGCCTGTGGTTCAAGCCCCTCTGGCCGGGATTCGGGTTCGGGTCGCGGTTCCAGCTTGACCGCGGTGCGCAGCTGGTTGACCGTCGCGACCGCGGCCAGCTCTGCGTAGTGCTGATCAGATCCCTCGCCGGCGCGTGCGGCGATCACCCCGACCTGATCGGCCGACAGCCGGCCTTCTCGCATGCCCGCCGCGCAGCGCGGGAACTCCTCGAGCCGGCTCGCTATGGTGGCGATCGTGTGGGCGTTGGCCGGCGAGCAGCCGGTCTTCCAGGCCACCAGCGCCGGCACCGACCGCGCACCCGTCATTCCACAGAGCTCGTCGCGATCGATCTCGGCCACGATCTCCACGATGCGCCCATCAATCGCGTTGCGCTGGCCGGCCAACTCCGCCAGCTCCTCGAACAGCACCTCAAGACGTTCCTTGGGAGACGCTTCGACGCTACGTGCAGTCGCGGTCGCAGACATAACGACAGCATTGCAGGGGGGTCCGACAAGATGCGGGCCGCAATCCGCATCGGGGCAGCGCCACCATCCACCCCGCCAAAAACCATTCACCCCGCACCGCAGTCGCAGCACACGGCGGCATTCACAGTGCACGCTGCCAACCGGGGCCACCCTGGCACGGACTAGTGCACAGAGATCTCGCAACCTAAATCCGAAGAACAACAAGTCAACCCGCTGCAACAAGCCCACACCGCAGACCGCGAGCCAAGCGGGTTCTGGCCCTCCACCATGCAGAATAACCTGGTGCACGGATTCGGTTTTCCTACTTTGGCGCTGCTGACCGCCGTTGGTTTCGCCGGCCCGGTGCTGGCCTCCGTGCCGCGCCTGCGGATACCGGTGATCGTCGGCGAACTCATCGCGGGTCTGGTCATCGGCAAGACCGGTTTCGGCGTCGTCGATGCCACCGACCCGACCTTCCAATTGTTCGCCAACATCGGCTTCGCGCTGGTGATGTTCGTGGTGGGCAGCCACGTCCCGGTGCGCGACCCCGCGATGCGTTCGGCCGTGCCGAAGGCGTTGGCCCGAGCGGTTCTGGCCGGCGCCGCCGCGGCGGCCCTGGGCTTCGGGCTGGCCACGCAGTTCGGCACCGGACACGCGGCGCTCTTCGCGGTGCTGATGGCCTCGTCGTCGGCGGCCATGACGTTGCCGATGATCGACTCGCTGCGATTGCGCGGGCCGCAGGTGCTGTCCGTGACAGCGCAGATAGCCATCGCGAACGCGGCGTGTATCGTGTTGCTTCCCTTGGTGATTGACTTTCGTCACGCGGCGTCCGCGGCGCTGGGTGGGTTGGCGATCACGGGCTGCGCGGTGCTGCTTTACGTGGTGCTGCGCTGGGTCGACCGCCGGGGCTGGCGTCAGCGCATGCACGACTACTCGCACAAGAACCGGCTGGCGCTGGAACTGCGGATCAACCTGCTGGTGCTGTTCGGGCTGGCGATGCTGGCCGTCAGCACCGACGTGTCGATCATGCTGGCGGGATTCGCGCTCGGGTTGGTGATCGCCACGGTCGGCGAGCCGCGGCGGCTGGCGCGCCAGTTGTTCGGCATCACCGAGGGTTTCTTCAGCCCGGTGTTCTTCGTCTGGCTCGGCGCCTCGCTGCAAGTGCGCGAGCTAGGATCGCAGCCGAAATACATTCTGCTCGGGGTCGGCCTGGGGCTGGGCGGTGTGCTGGCGCACTGCGCGGGAAGGCTGCTCGGCCAGCCGCTCACGTATGCGGTGATGTCCTCCACTCAGCTTGGCGTGGCGGTGGCCGCCGCCACCATCGGCACCCAGCAGCACCTGCTCGCCCCGGCCGAAGCGTCGGCGTTGATGTTCGGCTCCCTGCTGACCATCGCCTGCACGTCGATCGCGGGCGCGATCGCGGCGCGCCGCCAGGGTGCCGCCGAACGGGACGAGCCCGCCAAGGCCGCCGCCAAGTAACCGGCGGCGACGCGGACTCCGTTCGAGCGCAGCCGGTCTCGATGACCTACGTCGGCCCGGGAAGCTCTCCTAAACTGGAAAGCTCTGAGTGGACGGGTCCGATGGCGGCCCGGTATTGCTCCTCGCTGAGGGTTTTTGTGTAGTAGCGGTTCATTCGGAGCTGGTATTGCTGGTCTCGGAGTTGCCGGATGCGGTCGAGTCTGGCGCTATCGGCCTCGGAAAGTTTGAGTTGCTCGATGCTGATGTGGCCGGCCATGACCTGTTCGATCGGCGAGAGCCGGTAGCCGCAATGGGCGAGTAGCTCGAGATACGCCTTGCAGTATGGTCGTTCGCCGACGCGCCACGTATCGCGTTGGGTTCCCCACTCGAAAGCGGCCAGCACCATCGCCAGGATCACGATGTCGGAGCGCACGTCGACGTTGGCCCGCGCCGCCAACTGCTCGCCACTGGATTCGTTGATCCCCAGCATATTTGCCGCCAGGGTCATGCTGGCGGGGCAGTGCAGCTCGGTCAGATAGGGGAAGTTGCGTGCGATGAAGACGTCAATCCACGGCGGCGGCGCCGCGAGCAGATTGGCCCGAACCCAGTCGCGTCGCGCACCGGCCACCGCGGCGGCGCGTCGGTCGAGTTCGCGCATCATCACCCAGTCACGCTTGGCGTCGGCGGCCGCCTCGGATTCCAGCTTGGTCGGCCGAGAACCGGTGAAACTGGGGCCGCCCGTCACCTCGTCCAGTGTCAAGGGTCGGGCTTGGTCAAAGGTCAGGTAGGCGGCGTAGACATCCAACTCCGGCAAGCCGGACCATCGGGACAACTCACCCAGCGTTGTGTTGCCGGCCGACAACCTGCAGATCTGGTCCTGCTGTCTGAGGTCATCGCGGGTGTAGACGAGGCCGATCTCCCGTTGCCGGTCGCGACGAGTCCCGAGGTACACGCGCCAGCCGGCCGGGCCGGCGACTCCCGGCAGGAAGTGCGACGAGATTTCGACCAGTAGGTCGTCGACGGTGGCCGATTCGGGGAAAACCCAGAATTCGCGGTGAGAGTCGACGTCGTCGCCCATGGCGACCGAGCTGCGGTCCACAGACACCTTGACCGTGTCAGTCATATCTGAGCCCTCACTGCCGTTGGACCTACAAAAGTATCGAAACCGCCCCGTGTTCCGGGATCAATTGCATAGCCGCTGCGTCATGCTTGGGCGATGCCGAAGAAAATGCTGCGGGCGAATCCGCGGCCAGGGTCCGGCTCGAAGATGTCTGCGCTGGGCACCTGGCGGGCCGCCGGCCTGAGCATGGCCGTGATCGTGTCCGCCGCGGTGCACGGATTGGGTGCCGTCGTCGGGGCGGCGGTTATGGTTCCGGTCATCTACGCGTTGGCGCGGTTGCATGCGCACGCGCCAAACGCGCGCAACACCGCCGAGTTGATCGGTGCCACCCTGGGCCCGAGAGCGGGGACGGCCGCGGGCATCCTCCAGCTGACCGCCTACCTGGTACTGGCCGCGAAGTTCGCCACCACCCTCGGATTGGAGCTGCTGCAGCTGCTTTCACCAGGCGTTGATCCCGCGACGATTGTGTCGTGGTTACCGGTTGCCGCGGTGGGGACCGCCGCCGCCGTCGGTGCCGCCGCCTGTCGGTTTCCGAGCCGGGGTGTCGCATCGGTGGTGACGCCACTGGTGCTCGCGGGCCTGCTCGTCTACGTCTATCTCGCCGTGGCGGTGACCGCCCGCGTCGCCGCAGGCAGTGACGCAGTCGTCATCGGCACGGCCGCAACGCAGGTACAGCTGTCCGGCCAGCTCGTCGGCTTCGGCCTGGGGATGGTCGGCGTTGAACTCATCACGGTCCGAAGCGCGCGCGTAGCCAGGCCCGGGAGATCCATGTCGCTGGCCGTTGCGTTGGTGGCCGTGGCGGCGGTGGTGCTGTGGGTCGGTGATCATCAGGGTGTGGTGGGGCCGTGGCGATGGAGTGCCATGCACCTGGCCGAGGCGGTGCCCGAATTCTATGCCGGGCCCGGCCAGAAATGGATGGCCATCGCGGGCATCAGCCTGGCCGTGGCGGCCGCGCTGTCTTCGGGGTGGGCCACGATGCGCGCGGCCGCGGGCCTGGCGGTGATGCGCGAGGCGACACCGAACGCCGGCCTGCGACTGGCGGTGGTGGGGCTCGTCGCTGTGGTTGCCGTCGTAGTCTCGGCGCACGGCGCGCGCTGGATCGGGCTGGTCATCCTCGGCGCGGCGCCCCTGCTGCTGATGGCGCTGTATGTGTTTGTCACAGAGGCTAATTCGCGGATCCCGGGCGACAGCGTGGTGGCCTGGTGGGTCCGGCTGGTGATGCCGGCGCTGGGCGTGGTGGCGGTGGTCAAACCGCTGGTGGACTCCGAGTTCGCCTCGGTCGAGGTGGCGACGGTGGTCGCCGCCGCGATCGGGGTGTGTGCCGCGGGCGCGGCGGCGGCGCTGCTGGCGCGGCCCCGCGATCGCGCCGCCGAATCTGAGTAGTCTTACGGATCCCCGCCAACGGTTCACTGCCGCAGGCTTGTTGGCATGACCGTTCCCAACAGCATGTCGAAAACCACCGCCGCCTTCTTCGTTCAGGCCGCCGTCGCGTTCGCGATCAGCTTCGTGGCCGCGCTCGGCGGGATCTACTTCCTTCCGCTTGACCCGTGGCCACGATTGTTTCTCGGCGTCACCTTCTTGTTCCTGGTGTCGAGCGCGTTCACTCTGGCCAAGGTGATCCGTGACCAGCAGGAGGCCGCCACCGTGCGGGTACGACTCGACGAGGCCCGCATCGAAAGGCTGCTCGCCGACTACGACCCGCTCAACGCCTCGAACTGAGTAGTACTACTCAGCCTCAACGCGTAGAAGCGCGCAGGTCCCCGCCCGCGCCATCGGCGATGCTTCTCTCATCGCACGACTCCCTCTCCACCACAACTCTCCAGCACAACGTTGCACAACGTATCCGCATCAGCAGAAGGGCATTTCGCTCCCATGACAACTCTTGTGAGATTTCCCGACGTCGCCGAGGTGGCCGCGAGCACGCCGGCCGACCGCGACCGCGTCCTGGACGTCATCCGGATCACCTCCCTGGTCGGCGTGGTGCTCGGCCATACCGTGATGGCGGCCAGTATCATTCGCAACCACGTGTTGATCTGGGACAACCTGCTCACCACCTCGGTGCTGTTCCAGGCGATGACGTGGCTGCTGCAGATCATGCCGTTGTTCTTCTTCGCCGGTGCGGCGGCCTGCGTGTCCTCCTGGGCTCCCGGCACCAACTGGGGAGACTGGCTGATGAAGCGCTGCACCCGGCTGTTCCGGCCGGTGTTCTACTACCTGGCATTCTGGGCCGTGACACTGACGGTGCTGTATCAGGCTCTGCCGCAACACATCTACGAGCCGGTCGCCGGCGTCAGCACGCAGCTGCTCTGGTTCCTGGGGGCCTACGTCCTGGTGCTGGCCGCCATGCCCGTGCTGCACCGCATCACCACGGCCGGACGGCTGGCCGCCAACGTGGCCGCGGTCTACGGCGCCATCGCGCTGATCGACGTGATCCGGTTGCACTGGCCGGCGCTGATGCCGCTGGGTTACCTCAACCTGGCCGTCTGGCTCATTCCCGCCATGTTCGGGGTGGCCTACCGTCGCGGGCTGCTCGACGGCCGCGCCGCGCTGGCCGTCGCCGCTGCCGTCTTCGCCGTGGATGTCGCCCTGGTGCACTGGGGCCCGTATCAGCTGAGCATGGTCGGCACCGGTGACCACCATCTGTCCAACACCAGCCCACCGTCGCTGCTGCTGGCCGGGCACGCAATCATCCTGAGCGCGTTGGCGATCGCGGCCGCACCGGCGATCGCACGCTGGGCGCAGCGGCCGCGGGTGTGGTGGTGGACCGCGATCGGCAACTCCGGCGCGATGACCCTGTACCTGTGGCACATGCCGGTGCTGCTGGGCGTGCACCTGGCCTTCGATTACCTTGGCCGCCCGCGCTTTCCGGGTGCGCCGGACTTTCTCGCCGTCAGCCTCGCGCAGCTGTTCCTCGTGGTCGTCGCGGTGGCGGTGCTGTTCGTCGTGCTGCGGCCACTGGAGAACAACCCGCTGTCCGGCTGGGACGGCGCGCCCGCGGTGACCTCGCGCGGGTGGGGTGCGGCCGTCGGTGCCCTGCTGTGCGTGGCCGGCGTGGCGCTGCTCGCCGCGATCAGGTGGGGCCTCAAGAACGACGGGCTGGTGTGCATGAGCGTGGTGGTGGCCGCACTGGTGACCGCGCGGATCGTGGCCCAGCACCACCGCACAGTGCCGGCGCGCCTGTCGCGGTAGCCGCGCGATCCGTCGACCCGCGAGGCAAGGGTTATCCCACCGCCTCGTCGGGTCACGGCTCTTCGTCGAGGCCGTGCTCGATGGCGTAGCGGGCCAGCTCCACCCGATTGGCGACCTGAAGCTTGCGAAAGGTCGCCTGCACGTGGTTTTCCACCGTGCGGTGGCTCAGCGAGAGCTTCGCGCCGATCTGCTTGGCGGACAGCCCTTTTGCGACGTAACGCAACACCTCCGTCTCGCGGTCGGTGAGGCTGGGGCGAGCGGGGCCGTCGTCCTTGCTCTGCGCGATGCGCCGGTATTCACCGAGCACCAGTCCGGCCAGGCTCGGGGTGAACACGGCCCGCCCGGCCGCGGTGTCCGTCACCGCCTGCGCCAGTTCGACTTTCGAGGCGCTCTTGACCAGATAGCCCGCCGCGCCGGCCTTGACCGCCTCCAAAACGTCCTCGCGTTCGTCGGAGGCCGACAGCACCAGCACCCGCGACGAGGGGGAGACCGCGAGCACCGCGGCGGTCGCCTGCGCACCGTCGCCGTCGGCGAGTTGCATGTCCATCACCACCACGTCGGGCTTGACCACGCCCGCCCGCCGCTGGGCGGTGGCCAGACCGTCGGCGGTGGCGACCACGGTGAAGCCGACCTCGGCCAGGTCGCGAGCGACCGCGTCGCGCCAGATCGGATGGTCGTCGACCACCATCACCGTCGTCGGCGTCGCGTCATCCGTCATGGCGTGCCTCCCGGCGCGGCACGCACAACTCCCACTCGGTGCCGTCCCCGGGCTCGCTGTGCAATTCGGCGCTGCCGCCCAACGACGTCAACCGTCCCACGATCGATTGGGAGATGCCCAGGCGCCCCTGACGCGTCGCTTCTTCGAGTCGGCCGGCGGCAATCCCCACGCCGTCGTCGCGGACGCTGACCAGAACGGAATCGCCGAGGTCCTCCACGAGCACGAACGCGTGCGCCTTCGGACCGGCATGGGCGACCACGTTGTCCAGCGCATTGGCCACCGCGGCATCGAGTTCGGTTGCCGCCCAACGTCCTAACGGCACCGGGGTGCCGGGCAGGCTGATCGACACCCGATCGGATTCCCGGCACCGCAGCAACGTGCGCAGGTCGACCGTGGCGCCGTCGGCGTCCTGATCGATGTCCGTGCACGCCAGCCAGCGCCGCAGCGCGCGTTCCTGCTCGCTCGCCAGGTCGGCGAGTTCAGCTGTGGCGCCGCCGATCTCGTGCCCCTTCTTGGCGACCAGCGCCAGCACCTGGATGGCCCCGTCGTGCACCTGGCGGGACAGGCGGTCGCGTTCTTGCACCGCGGCCGTCAATTGGGCCGCGCGTTGCAGCTCGTCGTGGGCGCGCCGTGCGGTCTGCGCGGCCATGCCGATCGCCATGCCGATCGCCAGTTCGATGATGACGGTGGCGTTGTGCCCGAGGTTGAGCGCGAGGTAGTCCTTCACGGCGAAATTGGTGGCCATCACCGCCAGGCCGGTCAGCATCCCGCCCGCGGGGCCGAACTGGATGGCGGCCGAGATCGTGGGATTGCTGGCCCACAATGTCGTCGGCCAGGTCTGGTTGTCGGCCGCCCAGTGCGGGCTCGCGACGAGGTTGTTCGACCACATCAGCAAGACGACGACCGCCAGCTCGGCGAGCACCCACGCCGGTGTGCGGCCGAAGCCCCGCAGATAGGCGACCGCGCACGCCGCGCTCCAGCCGATCAGCCCGGCGAAAAGCACCCAACCCAGCACGGGCCGAACCAGATCCGGGTTGATCGCGATTTGAAAGCCGGTGGCGTAGACGCAGCTCAGCAGGCGGAACACTTGCGCCGCGCGCCACAGCGGCGTGGTGGGATCGGGGCCGTGGGTCGCCATCGTGGTCAGCATAAAGGCCGATGGCCCCACTGCGGGCCGGCCGCGGATATTGCCAAAAGTCCCTTGAGCTAGAGCCGTCGTGCCCTCGCAAGACCGCCGCGAACGCGTGATCGTGGATATCTGTAGGCGCTACGCGAGAGGGGGACCGGGCATGGACACCCGCTTTCCGGACGCCGGAACGATCCGGACGGCCCTGACTTTGGCATCGCGCGCCCCGTCGGTGCACAACACCCAACCGTGGCGGTGGCGCGTCGACGCGGCGAGCCTGCAGCTGTACGCCGACCCCGGCCGGCAACTGCCCAATACCGACCCCGATGGTCGCGACTTGATCCTGAGTTGCGGCACGGCGCTGCATCACTGCGTGGCGGCGTTCGCGGCGGTGGGGTGGCGATCCCGGGTGAGCCGGCTGCCGAACCCCGACGATCCCACCCACCTCGCCACCATCGAGCTCTCCCCGCAGCTCGCCGATTACGTCGACATCGCGCTCGCGGCCGCCATCCCGCGGCGGCGCACCGATCGGCGCCACTACAGCTCCTGGCCCGTGCCGATGGGTGATATCGCGCTGATGGCGGCGCGCGCCGCCCGCGCCGGCGTCACACTGTGCCAGGTGGAAGACATCGACAGGCTGCACGACATCGTCGCCGAATCCGTCCGCGAGCACCTGACCCAGGACTATCTCGCCGAGCTCACGGCGTGGAGCGGGCGCTACTTCTCGGTCGCGGGCGTTCCGGCCCACAACGCGCCGCTATCCGATCCGGACGCCAAGATCCCGAGCCGCGTGTTCGCCGGAGCGGTCCTGCCGATGGCGCCGGATTCGTGCCCGGCCGACGACAACGCCGTGGTGCTCGCGCTCGGCACCCGCCACGACGACCGGCTGGCGCAGCTGCGTGCCGGGGAAGCGACCAGCGTCGCGCTGCTCACCGCGACGTCGACGGGGCTGGCCAGTTGCCCGGTCACCGAACCCCTGGAGATGCCCGCAACCCGCGAAGCGGTCCGCTCCGACATCTTCGGCGACAGCAACTACCCGCAGATGCTGCTTCGGGTGGGCTGGGCGCCGATCAACGCCGACCCGCTGCCGGCGACGCCGCGACGCGACCTGGGCGACTTCGTCGAGTGGGCGAACTGATCGTGGGCGCTACACGTCACCCGGCGGCGACCCGAACTGGAACCGGCGGCCGGTGATGCTCTGCGGAACGATGCGCACATAGTGCGTCTTTTCCGGCCTGGTCCACGGCAACACCTGCGCGCGTTCGGCCTCCTCGAGTTCCTCGGGCGTGCGCAGCGACCGCGCGGTGCCGCGGACTATCACGCTCCATGCCTCGGCGACGTTGTGGTCGTCGACCTCGAACAGCACCCGATTGTTGATCGCGGCGCTGACCAGCTTGGTTCCCGCGGCGGTGCGGAACAGCACGGTCCGGCGCTGGACGACGTAGTTGACCGGGAAGATGTCGGGCTGACCGTCGGCGTAGGTGACCAGCCGGCCCAGCGCCAGGCTGGCGAGGAGCTCCCAGCACTCGTGCACCGGCAGGATGGTGACTCCGTCATCGGTCATCAAGATTCCCTTCCCGCGAATGCGTCCGGTGTCCGCAACGGGCCACTGCCGCAAGGGTATTGACGCGCCGTCAGCCGGAGCGTCGGCCGAAGGTCCTCAGCCGTGGGGACCAAAGTCGTTGAACCCGTTGCTTCTCGATGGCTCCCGTCGAGAATATGGGATATTGGTCTGGTCTGCCGCGAATCTTTCCAGTTGCGAGACCGGCAGGAAAGGGCCCGCCATGGTCAAGGTGTTCCTGGTCGACGACCACGAAGTCGTCCGCCGCGGTCTTTCCGATCTGCTCGCTTCCGACGCCGATCTCCAGATCGTCGGCGAGGCGGGCACGGTGGCGGAGGCGAAAGCCCGGATACCGGCGCTGCAGCCCGACGTGGCCGTGCTCGACGTTCGCCTGCCCGATGGCAACGGCATCGAACTGTGCCGCGACCTGGTGTCGGATCACCCCGACCTGCGCTGCCTGATGTTGACGTCGTTCACCTCCGACGAGGCGATGCTCGAGGCGATCCTGGCCGGTGCCAGCGGGTTCGTCGTCAAGGACATCAAGGGCATGGAGCTGGCGCACGCGATCAAAGAGGTGGGTGCCGGCAAGTCGCTGCTGGACAACCGGGCGGCCGCGGCGCTGATGGCCAAGCTGCGCGGCGCGACCACGCGCGAGGATCCGCTGTCCGGACTGACCGAGCAGGAACGCACGCTGCTCGGACTGCTCAGCGAAGGATTGACCAACCGGCAGATCGCCGCGCGGATGTTCCTCGCGGAGAAGACGGTGAAGAACTACGTGTCGCGGTTGTTGGCCAAACTCGGCATGGAGCGCCGCACCCAGGCGGCGGTGTTCGCGTCGAAACTCAATCAGCGGTCCGGCCCACCGTCGACGCCGCCGGACTGGTCGGGGTGACCGGCGGCGAAAAGGGCTCGGCGTTCGCCGGACTCGGACAGCGCGGGCTGGTCGGCAAGATGCATGCCCAGCTCGACGAGCTGCTGGCCGCGCGCGATCAGATGGAGCAATTGCTGCGGGTGATCGTGGAGATCGGCGCGGGCCTCGACCTCGACGCCACGCTGCACCGGATCATCAGCGCCGCAAGGGAATTAACCTCAGCCCCGTACGGGGCGCTGGCCATCCGCGATCGCGACGGCGACTTGATGTCGTTTGTCCACGAGGGCATGGACGCCGAGACCGTTCGGCGCATCGGGCACCTGCCGGTCGGCAAGGGGCTGTTGAGTTTGTCGCTGCTGGACACGCCCGCGCTGCGGATGGACGATCTGACCACGCACCCCGCCGCGGTCGGTTTTCCCGAATACCATCCGGCGATGCGCGCCTTCCTCGCGGTCCCGATCACCATCCGCGGCACCGTGTTTGGCAATCTGTATCTCACTCACGTCGATCCGGCGCGGGTGTTCTCCGAGTCCGACGAGGTCGCCGCGCGCGCGTTGGCCTTCGCGGCCGCCGTCGCCATCGACAACGCGCAGGTCTTCGAACGCGAACGGACATCGGTGAAGTGGATCGAAGCCAGCCGCGAGATCACCACCGCGCTGCTGTCGCGCCCCGAACCGCACCGGCGTCCCCTGCAGCTGATCGCCGAACGCGCGCGGGTGTTGACCGACGCCGAACAGGCCATCGTGTTGGTGCCGGACGACGCCGACGCAGCCGACGACGAGGTCGACACGCTGGTGGTCTCCGCCGCGGTGGGGATACACGCCACCGATGTGCTGGGCCAGCGAGTCCCGGTCGACGGCTCGACCAGCGGCGCGGTGTTTCGGTCCGGCGAGCCGCTGATCACCGAGGAGCTGCGGTATCCGATCCAGGCCTTCACCGACGTCGGGCAGCGCCCGGCGATCCTGATGCCGCTGCGCGCCCGCGATGAGGTCGTCGGCGTGATCGCCATCGCCCGCGGAGCAGATCAGCCGCCGTTCGACGAGAGCTACCTGGACCTGGTCAGCGATTTCGCCACGCACGCCGCGATAGCGCTGGCGCTGACCTCGGCGCGTGAGGACGCCCGGCAGCTGACCATCTTGGCGGAGCGCGAACGCATCGCGCATGACCTCCACGACCACGTCATCCAGCGGCTTTTCGCGGCCGGCATGAACCTGCAGGGCACGCTGGCCAGGGCCCGCTCGCCGGAGGTGGCCGACCGGCTCAATCGCACGCTCGACGACCTGCAGACCATCATCGAGGAAATCCGCACGACGATCTTCGCGCTCAAATCCCCGCTGGCCGCCAGCGAAGACTTCCGGCAGCGCATCCAGCGGGTGGTCGCCGACCTGACCGAAAACCGCGATCTCGTCACGACCGTGCGCCTGGACGGGCCGATGACCGCCGTCGGCGCCGAGCTGGCCGACCACGCCGAATCGGTCACCACCGAAGCCGTGAGCAATGCCTTGCGTCATTCCGGAGCATCGCGGCTAACCGTCGAGATCAGCGTCGCGGACATGTTCATCCTCAACGTGATTGACGACGGATGCGGCATCCCGGCCACCAACACGCGGCGCAGCGGCCTGGCCAACATGAAGCGGCGGGCCGAACAACTCGGCGGCACCTGTGAGATCACCTGCCCGCCCGAGGGCGGCACCCGGGTGCATTGGGTCGCCCCACTGATCGACGACCACTGATGGCGAAAGATCTTGGCCCGCAGGCTGTTTACTCGGGATCGCCGGTGGAGCGGACGTGCTGGTGCGCGGTCAGCATCAGGTGGTCGAATTCGGACTGCGTGCTCAGCGGCAGGCCGGCCCGGCGGAAGTCCGTGGCGATCTGCTCGGCCAGCGGACGCAGCTTGACGTTCGATTCCTGGGACAGCCATTTGAGCAAGTCGAAGGCCGCGCGTTCGTTGATCCCGTAGATCAGCATCAGCATGCCCTTGGCCTGTTCGATGCCGGCCCGATTCTCGCTGATCTCAGCGAGTTTCGCGCTCATCTCGTCCTCGCGCATGCGTTCGCGGGGACCGGAGACGTCTATGTAGAACCCGTGCGTTCCGACCACGTCGCCGTCGTCGTCGAAGATCCGGTCGCCGACCACGACGACGTGGTGCACCTCCCCCCGGGTGTCGACGATCCGATGGCGCGTGCTGAAAGCCTGGCGCGTATGCACAATCTGCTCGATGGTGGTCGCGACGTGTCCGCGGTCGTCGGGATGCTTGTGGGACAGCACCAGTTCGGTGGTCGGGGTGACGCTGCCGGGCTCATAGCCGTGCATGCGGTGCACCTGATCCGACCATTCCCAGCGCTGGTCGGTGAAGTAGAACCGAAACCAGCCCGCCGGTTGCGCGGCGCCCCCGGCCAACGCCCGTTCGACGTCGGCGGTTTGGCCGTCGAGTTCCCATTTCATGGTGTGTCCGGTCTCGGTAGCACCGGGCGAGACGTCCGCGCCGGTGGCCTGGGGCCGGCGGCGGGCGGCGGTTGGGGGAGTCGGCACGCGGGTGCGTGCAGGGGGCCGCCGCCCGGCCCGCCGGTCGATCAGGCGTTGATCACCTCGTGCTGCTCCGCGCTGTCCCGGACGGCACGGGGCGTGTCACCGCGGCCCACGGTGATCTTGCGCGGCTTGGCCTTCTCGGCCACCGGAACGTGCAGGCGCAGAACACCTTCGGCGTACGAGGCCTCGATCTTGTCGGTGTCGAGGTTCTCGCCGAGCACCAGCTGGCGGCTGAACACGCCGCGCGGCCGCTCGGTGGCCAGCATCTCGCGGTTGGGATCGAGGGCCGGTCGTTCGGCGCGCACGGTCACCACGTTGCGCTCGATGTCGATGTCCAGCGAGTCGGCATCGATGCCGGGCAGGTCGAACTCGATGACGAACTTCTCGCCTTCCCGCCAGGCGTCCATGGGCATCACGGCCGGCCGGGCGGCGGTACCGAGGACCTGGTGGGCGAAGCGGTCGAGCTCACGGAAGGGATCTGAACGCATCAGCATGGTGGTCACCTCTCACTCCAATCTAGGCGGCGGGTCGGCAATTTCCTATGTCTAACGACATAGATTTGATATAGCACTGTCGACAGAATGACGCAAGTGTGCTAAACAGATTTTCTAGCCGATTGCTCAAAGGAGAGGTGCGATGGCCGACCACCGTGGCGACCCGGGTGCCCCCTCGTCCAACCATGGTGTGTACGGCATTTCGGTGGCGGCTGAATTGTCCGGGATCGCGGTGCAGTCGCTGCGGCTCTACGAGCGCTACGGCCTGATCACACCGGCCCGCAGCCGCGGCGGAACGCGCCGGTATAGCGCCGACGACCTGATGCGCCTCAGGCGCATCAGTGAGCTGGTCGATTCCGGGGTCAACCTGGCCGGCGTCGCGCGCATCCTCGATCTGGAGGACCACAACGCCACGCTGTCGGCGGCGAACACGGACCTGAGGTCCACCAACCGCAGCTTGCGTGAGGCCGCGAAGACGGCCAAGCCCGTCGACCCCGGCACCCGGTAGACCGCACCGCGGATTGCATCGGCCGACGCCGGGTACCCGTCCCGCTGTGCCTGTGAGGAGAAGCGATGGGTGAGTTGGCGGAAGCCGGTGCTCAGGTCGCCGGTAGCGCGCGGCAGGAAGCGGACGCCTACCGCGGCGACAACGACCGGCCGCTGGGCGGCTACCTGGCGGTGCTGGTCGTCTACGGCGTCGTGGTGACCGTTGCGGTGCTGGCCGCGCTGGTCAGCGGGCGCACGTTGCCGACGCGCTGGCGGGTCCAAGACCTGCTCCTGCTGACGCTGGGCACCCACAAACTGTCGCGCACCCTGACAAAGGACGCGGTGACCAGCCCGCTGCGCGCGCCCTTTACGCACTACCAGGGCACGGGCGGGCCCGCGGAGGTCCAGGAGGAGGTGCGTAAGCACAGCCAACTGAGGCACAGCCTGGGGGAGCTGCTGACCTGCCCGTTCTGTCTGGACATGTGGGTCGCCACGGGGTTTGCCATCGGCCTGGTGTTCGCACCCCGATTCACCCGGCTGATCGCGGGCGTGTTCACCGCCCTGGCCGGCGCGGACTTCCTGCAGCTCGCCTATGCGATGGCGCAGCAGTCGGCCGAAGGCTGAGCTCGCCGAAATCGGCTGCGTCAGCTCGTCTTCGGCATCGGAATACCTTCGCTGGCGGTGAATTGCGCGTCGCCCTCGGAGGACAACCCGATCGAGACCACCGAGCGGGTGAACAACGCGTCGGTCAAATACGCCAGCGACACCGCCCACCGGTTGACGCCCCGCGGAATCGCGTACAAGTGGTACGACCGGGTGACCGCTTTGGCGGGCAACCCGGACAGATGGATGTTGAGCGGGTTGGCCACCGCGTAGCGCGGTCCGAGGTCGACCACCAGGCCCAGGTTGCGGTGCTTGTATTCCTTGCTGCTGCCGTGACCGAGGCTGGCCGCGACGTTGCGGGCCAGCGCCTTGCCCTGCCGGGTGGCGTGTTGGGCGGTCGGCGGGGTGACCTTACCCGGCTGAGTCAGATCGGGAACCGCGGCCGCGTCACCCGCGGCGAACACCTCGGGGTGATCGGGCACCTGCAGGTCGGCCCGCACTGTGAGCCGGCCCTTTTCGGTCGGTAGTCCCAGGTTCTGGATCAACGGGGCGCCGGTCACCCCCGTGACCCAGGCGATGGTGCGCGTCTCGATGCGTGAATCATCGCTGAGCACAACGTGATCGGCGTGCGCCTCCTTGAGGGTGATGCCGAGCCGGACGTCGATGCCGCGCTTGCGCAACACCTTGAGCGCGGCGTCGCCCAGCTTCTTTCCCACCTCGGGCATCACCTGATCGGCCAGGTCCAGCAGCAGGAACCGGACCTCGGCGGGGTTGAAGCCCATCTGTTTGGCCGCCGCGTCCGCCAGCGCCCGCAGCTGGGCCACCAGCTCGGTGCCCGAATACGACGCGCCGACCACCACGACGGTGCGCCGGGCCGCGGCCACCCGGGGATCGTCCTCGATGTTGGCCAGCTCCAGCTGTTCGACGAAATGGTCTCGTAAATAGAGGGCCTCGGCGGTGGTCTTCAACCCGCGCGCGTGCCTGGCCAGCCCCGGGACATCGAACAACCGGGTCACCGATCCCGGGGTCAGGACCAGCCGGTCCCAGGACATGGAATGGCTTCGCTCTTCGGGATCGCAATAGGTCAGCGTGCGTCGGTCGAAGTCCACGGTGTCCACGCGGCCGCGCACCGCGCGGACGCCCTTGAGCGAATTGGCCAGTGGGACAGCAACAAAGCGGGCATCGACGACGCCACCGGCGACGTCGGGCAACAGCGGCGTGTACAGCATGTAGTCGACCGGCGAGATCATCGTGACGTCGACGGGTGCACGCCGTCGGCGCAGCGTCCGGGCCAGCCGACTGGCGCAGGTGAATCCGGTGAAGCCGCTTCCCACGATCACAATGGAGGTCACTGCCCCGAGTGTAGGCGGCGTTGAAGGGTGGGCCGCGACCCACATCCCCGGATCGCGGGGTTCCGGTAGCGAAAGGCATTGGCCAGGAGCGGGTTTGAGGCCGCTCGGGAGATTCAAGCCCTCGGTCTGCCCCCCATCGCCGGACTGGGTCCCACCGCACCCCTGGGCGTGTTCGTTAGGTGGCCTTGCGCTTCGCTGAATGGCTCATAGACTTCTGATTGGGCGTTGGCAATCGCAAAATGTCAATGTCACCGTGACCCTGTTGAAGGGGCTCCGCGGCCGGGACGGCCTTTGGAGGTGATGTTAATGCGAGACGGCACCGTCACCATCGCCGCCCAGCTCGTGGAGCTGGTGACGAATCTGGAGCGCGACGAGCGCGACACCGCGGCCGGGCTGCACGAGCTCATCGAAAACGGGGTGCACCACGTCTCCGGCGCCCAGTATGCGGGGATCACGCTGGCCGAGAAGAGCAGGTCGGTCAGCAGTGTCGCCGCCACGCATCGCTACCCGACGATCCTGGACGCAATTCAGAACAGGTTCAGCGAAGGGCCGTGCCTCGCCGCAGCCTGGGAGCACCACATCATGCACATCGCCGACCTGAACGCCGAACAGCGCTGGCTGCGCTACCGCCGGTATGCCCTCGAGCAGACCCCGATCCGCTCCATCCTGTCGTTCGAGTTGTTCGTCGACGGCAGCAGCATGGCCGCCCTCAACTTCTATGCGGATACCCCGCGCGCATTCAGCGCGGAGTCCGTGGAGCTCGGCACGGTGTACGCCACCCATATCGCGCTGGCCTGGTCGATGATGCGCCGCCAGGACCAATTCCGCAGCGCGCTCGCCTCGCGTGACGTCATCGGCCAGGCCAAGGGTGTGGTCATGGAACGGTTCAATCTCGATTCCGTCGAGGCGTTCGAACTGCTCAGGCGGCTCTCGCAACAATCCAACATCAGGCTGGTGGACGTCGCGGCCGCCCTCATCGACAGCGAACACCCGCTCAAGCATTGCCGACTGAAACGCTGAATCTGGTCGTCGGCGAGTGGTTTTCGCGGTATTCACTTCATCGGAAAGGGCGCGGGCCGACCCTCGGCGAGGTGCCGTCGCCGTGGTCGAGCATCCGGCTGGGTTCGTAGCCGTCGCCCCAGGCGTGGTATTCAGCGTCGCGTCGCCGATGGTGGTCCAAAACCCGGGCGAGCACCGGGTCGAAGTCGATGGTGACGCCGTTGTCCAGGCGCACATCCGCTTCGGTGATTTCCTGGACCGTCAGCACCACGGGCTCAACCCGTAGCAGTGCCGGACGCGGTTTCGACCGATGCGAGGCGGGTATCGCCCTTCACATGAAGGCTGTCACGTGGCACGGCAAACGCGATGTACGGGTGGACTCGGTGCCCGACCCGAAGATCGAGCAGCCCACCGATGCCATCATCGAGGTCACCTCGACCAACATCTGCGGATCCGACCTGCACCTCTACGAGATTCTCGGGGCATTCATGAACCCCGGGGACATCCTTGGCCACGAACCCATGGGAATCGTGCGGGAGGTTGGCACCGAGGCGGGCGACCTGAGGGTGGGGGACCGGGTCGTCATCCCGTTCCAAATCTCCTGCGGCAGTTGCCAGATGTGTAGTGAGAAGCTTTACACCCAGTGCGAGACCACCCAGGTGCGCGAGCAGGGCATGGGGGCGGCGCTGTTCGGTTATTCGGAGCTCTACGGCTCGGTCCCGGGCGGACAAGCCGAGCTGCTTCGCGTCCCGCAGGCGCAGTTCACTCACATCAAAGTTCCTGTGGGACCGCCGGATTCGCGGTTCGTCTATTTGTCGGACGTGCTGCCCACGGCATGGCAGGCGGTCGACTATGCCAACATTCCGGACGGTGGGTCGGTCACCGTGCTCGGGTTGGGACCCATCGGGGACATGGCGGCGCGGATCGCCGACCACCTGGGCTACCGCGTCATCGCCGTCGACCTGGTGCCCGAGCGGCTAGGTCGCGCGGCCAAACGCGGGATCCACACCATCGATTTGAGCCGGCTCGACGGCTCGCTCGGTGACGTGATCCGTGACCTGACCGACGGCCGGGGAACCGACTCGGTCGTCGAGGCGGTCGGCATGGAGGCGCACGGCTCTCCGGCGGCAAAACTGGCGCAACAGGTCGCCGGGCTGTTGCCCGATGCGCTCGGCAAACGGGTCATGCAAACCGCCGGCGTGGACCGGTTGTCCGCGTTGTACTCCGCCATCGACATCGTGCGGCGCGGCGGAACGATCTCGTTGATCGGCGTGTACGGCGGCATGGCCGACCCGCTGCCGATGCTCACCCTGTTCGACAAGCAGGTGACCTTGCGGATGGGGCAGGCCAACGTGAAGCGCTGGGTCGACGACATCATGCCGCTGCTCACCGATGAGGACCCGCTCGGTGTCGACAGCTTCGCCACCCACGTGCTGCCGCTGGATAAGGCACCGCACGCCTACGACATCTTCCAGAAGAAACAGGACGGTGCGGTGAAGGTCATACTCAAGCCGTGATCGTTTATGGCCCAATGCTTTCCGATTAGTCCCGGCAACAGGGTGCGCGGTGCACAGTTTGACGGTTGTGTAAGCAGGGTATTGAAAACGCCATGACCACCGCAGACGCTCTCGCTCCCACGCCCACCGGAGAGGTGTGGCCGGGCAGGGCCTACCCGCTGGGCGCGACCTACGACGGCGCGGGCACCAATTTCGCCGTGTTCAGCGAGGTGGCCGAGCGGGTGGAGCTGTGCCTGTTCGACGCTGAGGGCGCCGAGAGCCGCGTGACGCTGCCGGAGGTCGACGGCTTCATCTGGCACGCGTACATCCCCAACATCGAACCCGGTCAGCGCTACGGCTACCGCGTGTACGGTCCCTACGACCCGGCCGCGGGGCAGCGCTGCAACCCGAACAAGCTGCTGGTCGACCCCTATTCGAAAGCCATCGACGGTTCGTTCGAGTGGAACCAGTCGCTGTTCAGCTACAACTTCGGCGACCCCGACAGCCGCAACGACGACGACTCCGCCGCAAGCATGCCCAAGTCGGTGGTGATCAATCCGTACTTCGACTGGGGCAACGACCGGCCGCCGGACCGTCATTACGCCGACACCGTCGTCTACGAGGCGCACGTCAAGGGCATGACCCAGACCCATCCCGACATCCCCGAGCAGCTGCGCGGTACCTACGCCGGGGTGGCGCACCCGGTGATCATCGAGCACCTGCAGAGCCTGGGCGTCACGGCCATCGAACTGATGCCCGTGCACCATTTCGCCAACGATTCCACCCTGGTCGACAAGGGGCTGTCGAACTACTGGGGCTACAACACGATTGGCTTCTTCGCGCCCGACTTCAAGTACTCCAGCGCCACCACGCCGGGCGGGCAGGTGCAGGAGTTCAAGGCCATGGTGCGCTCGCTGCACGAAGCCGGCATCGAGGTCATCCTCGACGTGGTCTACAACCACACGGCCGAGGGCAATCACCTGGGCCCGACCCTGTCGATGCGCGGCATCGACAACGCCGCCTACTACCGGCTGGTCGAGGACGACAAGCAGTACTACATGGACTACACGGGCACCGGCAACAGCCTCAACGTCGGGCACCCGCACGCGCTGCAGCTGATCATGGATTCGCTGCGCTACTGGGTGACCGAGATGCACGTCGACGGCTTCCGCTTCGACCTGGCGGCCACGCTCGCCCGCGAGTTCTACGACGTCGACCGCCTGGCAACGTTTTTCGAACTCGTGCAACAGGATCCGACCGTCAGCCAGGTCAAGCTGATCGCCGAGCCGTGGGACGTCGGCCCTGGCGGATACCAGGTGGGCAACTTCCCGCCGCAGTGGACCGAGTGGAACGGCAAGTACCGCGATACCGTCCGCGACTTCTGGCGCGGCGAGCCCGCCACCCTCGACGAGTTCGCCTACCGGCTGTCCGGATCGGCCGATCTCTACGAGCACACCGCACGGCGGCCGGTGGCGTCGATCAATTTCGTCATCGCCCACGACGGCTTCACGCTGCGCGATCTGGTGTCCTACAACGAGAAGCACAACGAGGCCAACGGCGAGGACAACAACGACGGCGAGAGCCACAACCGGTCCTGGAACTGCGGAGCCGAGGGGCCCACCGACGACGAGCAGATCAACGACCTGCGCGCCCGCCAGCAGCGCAACTTCCTGACCACCCTGCTGTTGTCCCAGGGCGTGCCGATGATCTGCCATGGCGACGAACTCGGCCGCACCCAGAACGGCAACAACAACGGCTACTGCCAGGACAACGAGCTCACCTGGATCGACTGGTCCAGCGCCGACGCCGGACTGCTGGAGTTCACCCGCGCGGTGTCGGCGCTGCGCGCCGAGCACCCGGTGTTCCGCAGGCGCCGGTTCTTCTCCGGCAAACCGCTGGGCCGCCGTGGTCAGGACGGGCTGCCCGACATCGCCTGGTTCACCCCCGAGGGTGCGGAGATGACCGACGAGGACTGGGGCGCCGGATTCGCCAAGTCGGTCACCGTGTTCCTCAACGGTCACGGCATCCCCGACCGCGATGCGCGCGGGCAGCGGATGCTCGACGACTCCTTCCTGCTGTGCTTCAACGCCCACTACGAACCGATTGAATTCACCTTGCCGCCAAAGGAATTCGGTGCCGCCTGGCGGGTGGTGGTCTTCACCGGGCCCGAAGAGGCCACGCCCGCCGACGAGGTTCCCGGGGGAGGCACGTTCACCGTGGACGCGCACACCGCCGTGGTGCTGCAGGCCCCCGACGGCGACTGACGCTCGCCCAGTGACAAGATCTCGGCCGGTGAGCCCGCGGGCCGGGTCGGCGCCGAAACGATGCGCCGGTGTATGACGACACTGTCGTCGGGAGCGACAAGCCGTCGGCCGCCTCCGCATTCATGGGTATGCGCGGCGCGGCGGGATTGATCTTGACGAAAATGCGATATTGGTCGTCGCTTTTGCGGATCATTGATGGCGTCGAACCGCTCGGCGTCGCCCCAGGATCAGCGGTCCAGAAGCCGCCCGGCAAAGAAGGGACAGTCGATGGACAGGCCGGGTCCTGCGTTGGGCGCGGAAACGGCGGTGACCCGGTGCGGCCAGGCGGTCGTCGTCGTCGTCCTTACCGTCGCCGCATCAAACTGGCTGGGCTGGACGACCGGCATCGAGCAGTTGAAACGAATCTATCCGACCTGGCCGGAAATGATGCCGTGGACCGGGCTGTGGCTCGCTGCACTGGGTCTGGCGATTCTGGCGCAACTCGGGCATCCATCGTCGCGAAGCATATGGGCCGGGCGCGTCCTGGCCGTAGCGGTGGGCGCGTTTGCGGTCATCGTGCTCGCGGAGTACGCGGCCGGCAGATCGTTCGCGCTCGACACGGTCTGGTTTGGCGATGAGGTTGGCTTGCACCAATGGTCCTGGCCCGGGCGCCCGAGCGCCCAGACGGCTTCATCAGTGCTGCCTTTGGCGACGGCGATCGCATTGGTACGAGTAGACCGCGGGGCGCGCGTGGTCTGGCCTGTCTGCATCCTGGGTGGCGCGGCTGTGCCGTTTGTCATGGTGGCGGCCTACTTGTTTGATGCATTGGCGCTGGTGGGCGTCTCGCCTTCGAAGGGCCAGGCGTTCCTGTCGGCGTCGACTCTGCTGCTTCTCGTCGCCGCGACCTCGTTGGCACGTCGCGATCGGTTTCCGCTTTCCTGGCTCCTGGCCCGCCCGGACCGGCGGTCGCTGGTCCGGTTGGTCGCCATCCTCGCCAGTTTCCCGCTTGTCGTGGCCCTGGCGAGGCCGATCTTCCTGGAGCTCGGCCTGGACGAGCACGCCGAGTGGACCTTCTCGATACTGCTGGGCACCGCGGTCGTTGGCGCGGTCACCTTCTACTTCAGTCAGCGTGAACAGAAACTGCTGATGGAGAAGGAGATAATCAACAACCAGCGCGCTTATGCGGAGATGCGCTATCGCGTCCTCGCCGATAATGCCGTGGACATCAAGGTTCACCTCCGCGGCGGCGAGGTCGTGTGGGTGTCACCAGCCGCGGAGGTTGCGCTGGGAGGCCGGTGGACCGGCTCCGAGTTCGCCCGGCACGTCCACCCCGAGGACCGCGAAGGCCTAAAAGCCGCCCTGGACAGGATTGCGGGCGGTGAGTGGGTCCGCCAACGGTTCCGAGCGTGCTCGGACGAGGGTGAATACCACTGGGTCGATGCCCACGGTAAGCCCTACGTCGACGAGCACGGCAACACCGATGGGTTGATAGCCTCGCTCCGCGTCGTCGACGACCAGGTCGAGGCCGAACAGCGCCTGGAACGGTTGGCGCGGTTCGACACGTTGACCGGGCTGGTCAACCGGGCCGAGACCCTCAGCCGGCTCGAGTCCGAATTGGCGCAGCCGCAACCCGCGGGAACGCACGTCGGCGTCCTGTTCTGCGACGTCGACCACTTCAAGGCGATCAACGACACGTGGGGGCACGGCATCGGGGACTTCGTGCTGGCAACCCTGGCGGCGCGGATTCGGACGAGCGTTCGTCGCGGCGACACGGTCGGGCGGACGGGGGGTGACGAGATACTGGTGTTGTTGCCCGGCGTGCGCAGCCCCGGCGAGCTCGCCCAGATTGCGGAAAAGATTCGCAGCAGGGTCGCCGAACCGATCCACTTGTCCGGCAACATGATTCGCGCAACGTTGAGCATCGGTGCCGCGCTTGCCGACACCGGCGACTCCGTTGACGCCATCACTGCCCGAGCGGACGCCGCCATGTACCGGGCCAAGTTGAGTGACCGGAAAACAGTCGTTCCGAATTAAGCGGCTGAGTGACCACGACGCGACGCGCCGCATCCGGTAGGTTTCTGGCGACAGCGTCTTGCGTTACAGGAGAGGGCAAATATGTCAAGGACAGTGGTGGTCGGCGCCTCCAGTGGGCTGGGGCGTTGCATAGGCGTCGGCCTTGCGCAGCGTGGCGATCAGGTGGCGCTGCTGGCCCGGCGCCGGGAGCGCATCGAAGCCGCGGCCAAGGACGCCGGCCCGAACGCGATCGCCGTCGAGTGCGACGTCACCGATCAGGCGTCCTGCCGCTCGGCCATTGATCGTGCCGCCGAGACCCTCGGCGGCATCGACAACCTCGTGTACACACCCGCCGTCGGCCCGCTGGTCCGCATGGTCGACACCGACGCCGACACCTGGCGGCGCATCTTCGACACCAACGTCATCGGCGCGTCGCTGGTGACGGCGGCGGCGGTGCCGCACCTGACCGCGTCGGCCGGCAAGGCGGTGTACCTGTCCTCCGACGCCGGCACCTTCGGGCCGCCGTGGCCGGGGCTGGGCGCATACGGCGTCAGCAAGGCCGCGCTGGAACGGCTCGTGGAAGCGTGGCGGGCCGAACACTCCGACATCGGCTTCACCAATCTGATCGTCGGCGAGTGCGCGGGCGGCGAAGGCGACGGCCAGACCGGCATGAACGAGGGCTGGGACATGGATCTCGCGATGAAGGCCGTCCCGCTGTGGTCGTCGCGCGGCTGCATGCCCGGCAAGCTGATGCCCGTCGAGGACCTGATCGACGTCGTGCACACCATCCTGCGCACCAACGCCTCGACCTCTATGCCGCTGGTGGTCGCCCGCGGCGCGCCGGCCAGCCCGGCCGCGTTCGCCGAGGCCAACCAGTCTTAGGCGCGGCCGAGCTTCTCCTTGGCCAGGTCGGTGAGGAAGCGCGCCGCCGACGTGGGCCGGAAGGCTAGCGCCGCCTCGGTGAGCGCGTCACGCGATGCGGTCGGCAGCTCGATATCGGCGGCGGCGACGTTGAACTCGAGCTGCTCGACGCTGGACGCGCCGGGAATGGCGACCACGCCGGGGTAGCTGATCAGCCAGGCCAGCGCCACCTGTGCCGGTTTCGCGTCGACGTCCTTGGCGACGTCGCGCAACAGCTGCAGCAGCGGCTCGACGCGGCGCAGGTTTTCGGTGCCGAACAGCGAGTTCACCGCGCGGACGCCGCCCGGGCGGTTGTCGACGCCGTATTTGCCGCCCAGCAGCCCCTGCTCCAACGGGCTGTAGGCGATCACGATGCGGTTCTCCCGCTCGGCGAACGGCACCAGGTTCTTCAGCGCCTTCGGGTAGGCGAGCGAGAAGTGCACCTGGTTGCTGATCACCGGCCGGCCCAGCGCGGCGTCGGCCTTCTGCCACCGCTGCAGCGAATAGTTCGAGACGCCGGCCGCGCCGATCTTGCCGCTGTCGAGTAGGTCGCGCATGCCCGGCATGATCACCGAATCGGGGAACACCGGGTTGGGCTGATGAATCTGGTACAGCGGGATGCGGTCCAGACCCAGTCGCTGCGCGCTGGCGCGGGCGCGCTGCTTGACGACGGCGGGGAAGGGTGCGACCGGCATGATCTTGCTGGCCACCGCGACGTCGGCGCGCTCGTCACCGAGCGCCTCGCCCAGGATCCGCTCGCTCTTGCCCAGGCCGTAGACCTCGGCGGTGTCGAACAGCGTGACCCCGAGGGCGCGGGCGCGGCGCACGATATCGCCCGCGGCGCCGGCCGCGTAGCTGTCCCCGTAACCCCACTCGCGTGAACCGAATTGCCAGGTGCCCAGGCCGATTCGGCTGACCCGCCCGACCCCGTCGACGTCGACGAATTTCATCCGCCCAGCCTACTTAGCCGGCGGCCGATGCGCGCGGGGCGCTCAGCCGGGGATCTTGCCGAGGATGTAGTTGGCGATGCTGACGGCCGCCGCGCGGGGCGACGCGCTGTCCGTGGTGCCGCTGGCGGACACGTTCAGGTCGATGACGACGTTCGCCTTCGCCGCGATCGCCCGGGCCGAGCGCACCTGGATGCCCTTGGGCGTCAGGTCCAGGGTGGTGATGCCGTTGCCGGCGTCGGCGGGCTCGCTCACCGACATGGGGATCGGCTGCCCGCCGGGAGCGCTCACGGTGACGGTCGAGCCGCCGCACTTGTGCCACCCCGACAGCAGGGTGCCCAGCTGCGCCTGGGCCGCGCCCGGATCGCGGAACGCCGCCACGCCCTGGATGACCTGCATGGACTTCATCATGCTGCGCGTGTCGGTGAACTCGCCGGCGTGATACCCGGCCAGCGCCCCGGGGGTGTACGCGTCCGGGCTGCCGGCGGCGATGCTTTCCCAGCACTCCGGGCGGTCGATGCTGCCGTCGTCCGGCGACCGGCCGGGGCTGTTCCAGGTCGGGCCGACGTCGAGGTTCGCGTCGGCGGTGATGTTGCGCAGCGCGTCGAGCCCGGGCAACAGGGTGGCGATGGTCTCCGGTGGAACCGTCGGCGGCGGGGGTCCGGGCGTCGTGCTGGAGCCGGGTGCCGCCCGGTGTGACGAGGTCGACCCGGCCAGCGTTGCCCAGCCGGCCAGGGCGACGACCGCCAACATGATGAAGATGTACGACAGCGTCACGCCGACCAGGGCGCGGTCCCGGCCGAGTTCGCCGGTGCGGCGGATCTGTGCCAGCCCGAGATGTCCCAGGACCGCCCCCAGGGGCGCGAACAGGAACGCGAAAACCAGCGACAGCGTCGCCATGGTGTTGATTGGAGGGCGATAGGGCGCGGGTGCGGGCGGCGGCGGCGGTATGGCGGGCGGCTGAATGGCGGGCGGTTGCACGTCGGGTGGCGGGACACGGCCAAGCGGGTCGTAGCTCAGCGGGTTCTGCCAATACGGGTCCTGCGGGTTGGTCACCCCAGTGCCTCCTTACCGGCCGAACCTGCCCGAAATGTAGCCGACGAGGGCCCTCCCCTAAACCGGGACCGTCACAGCCGCGGCTTGGCGATGCCGACCACGTAGGGCGTGTGCGCGAAGGTGAGGTAGACCCGATGCGGCCCGACGGCCATGCCCGAGAGTGCGGCCGCCTGCGCGTCGGGCGGCAACCCCGACCGATAATCGATGCTGCGGAGGATCGGGATTCGCCCGTCGGGAAAGCCGGTGAAGCTCGCCGTTTCGAGGGTCACCAGCTCGTGGTCGGTGGCGGCGTAGATCCTGGTGTCGTCGGTGCCGAGTTCGCGGATCGGCGACGGCAACCGCGTGCTGGCCAGCTCCTCCAATCCGTGTCCGCCGCGGCGGGAATCGATCGCATGCAGCGTGCCGTCGTCGCGGCCGGCGACATAGCTGCGGGTCACCGCGGTGCCGTCACCGGCCGAGACCGCGACGTCGAAGTCCAGTGAGCCGCGTTGCGCCGCCGGCGACGACGTCCCCTGGAAATGGCGGATGCCCGACGATCCGAACAGGTGATAGTCGAGCTCGCGGCCGCGGTTCGCGCCGTCGATCGTGTCGGCGCTCGTGCCGGTGACCGCGGTGGGGAGCTTGCGGTAGCCGTACTGGTCTACCGGTGTCACCGCCGTCCCGTCCGACGACAGCGCCAGCAGCATCCGCAATCCCGCGTCCTCAGATAGATAGGCCGGCGCCGGTCCGGCGTCGAAATCGCTGACCTGGCGCAGACTTTGCAGGTCGACCACGGCCACCCTGCCGCGATCGGGCTGCGGCACGAAGACGTCGCCCTCGTCCTTCCGGCTGATCTGCAGATTGCGCCCGGACGCCATGGGTGCGGAGAACCTTGTCTTGGCGTCGCCGCCCCGCTCGCCGGCGGTGACCTCGGCCAGCCGGTGATCGTCGGTGAGCGCGAGCAATGCCTGCATTCGGTAGGACCACACCGGCTCGTGCAACGCGGCGCCGGTTCGCCAGAGTTCGACGTCGGGCGCGGATTCCAACGACGATCCGGGATGCGAACACCCGGTGGTTATCGCGGCCGCCGCGACCGCTCCGACGACCCCGCAGCGCAGCAGCGCCCGCGTGCGCTGGCCCGCGCGGAGACCCATTCCGGCGCCCATCGACCGCGTGCTCCTTTCGCCGTTTGTCCAGGACATACCCCCTACGGGCACGGCCACACCCCGTTTGACGGTCGGAATCGTCGGGTAGCCGTTTCAGCGAGCGCGCACAGCCCTGCGCGTCCAACCAAGATGGGAGGGACACTGTGGCACCGACCGCCATCAAGTCGCCCACCGACGTGGTCGACTTCCTCGTCAGTCAGCACGAGCAGATCAAGGCGATGTTCGCCGAAACCCTGGCGGCATCCGGGAAGGCCCGCGAGAAGGCGTTCGTCGAACTACGCCGGATGCTCGCCGTGCACGAGACCGCGGAGGAAGAGATCATTCACCCCCGCGCCAAGCGCAAGATCGCCAACGGCACCGCCGTGGTGGATGAGCGGCTGCACGAAGAGCACGAGGCCAAGACCGTTCTGCAGAAGCTGGAGAAGCTCGACGTCGACAGCGAGGAGTTCACTCGCGAATTGACGAAGCTGCGCCACGCCGTGGTCGAACACGCCGAGCACGAGGAGCACGACGAATTCGCCAAGCTGGGTGAGGAATTGAGCGGCGAGGAGCTCGAACGCATGGGCCGCGCCGCCAAGCTCGCCGAGGCGATCGCCCCCACCCGCCCGCACGCCGGCGTGGAATCCCAAGTGGCCAACCTGGCCGCCGGGCCGTTCGCCGCGATGCTCGATCGGGCCCGCGACGCCATCATCGGCAAGGGCTGACCAAGCCGCCCAAGGCGTGGGTACCCCCGCTCGGTGGGGGAGCGGGGGCACCCACGGCCTTCATCTGATCATGGCCGCAACATCGAACGCACCTGGGGCCGCCCGCTACCTCCCGCAGGAGCGCGGCCTCGACGCGCTGCGCGATGCGGCCGAAACCTGCCACGGCTGTTCGCTTTTCGAGGATGCCACCCAAACGGTGTTCGGCAACGGCCATCCCGGGGCGCCGATCATGCTGGTGGGTGAGCAGCCCGGCGACCAGGAGGACCGCGCCGGCGAGCCGTTCGTGGGCCCGGCCGGACGACTGCTCGCCCGCGCCCTCGAGGACGCCGGGATCGACCCGGCGATGGTCTATGAGACCAACGCCGTCAAGCACTTCAAGTTCACCCGCAAGGGCGGCAAGCGGCGCATCCACCAAAAACCGGGCCGCACCGAAGTGGTCGCCTGCCGGCCCTGGCTGATCGCCGAGATCGAGGCGGTGCGACCGAAGGTCATCGTGTGCCTGGGCGCCACCGCCGCACAGTCGTTGCTGGGAGCCACATTTCGGGTATCCACCCAGCGCGGCCAGCGACTGCGGCTGCCCTCCACCGTCGATGTCGACCTGACACCCGAGCCGACCCTTGTGGCGACGGTTCATCCCTCGTCGGTGTTGCGCGATCGCAGCGACCGGCATGACGAGGTCTATAAGGCGTTCGTCGACGACCTGCGCAGCGCGGGCGCAGGGCTGGGACAAGCGGGGCTGAGTTGACCCGTTGCGGTCAACTCTTCTTGTGCGGCAAGAACTCCTGGACCTTGGTCTTCAGGCCGACCTTGACGAAGCCCACGCGATCCTCGTCACCGGAGAGCACCGCCGTGGTCGCCGACTTGAACTGCTCCCATGTCGCGTGCGGCGGGATGGGCGGCATGTCGGGGTCGGTGTAGACGTCGAGCACGGTGGGCCGATCCGCAGACAGCGCCTTGCGCCACGCGTCCGACAACTCCTCCGGGTCCTTGATGGCCACGGCACTCAGGCCCAGGCTGGCGGCGAACGCGGCGAAGTCGATATCCGGAAGATTCTGCGACTCAGCGAATTTCGGCGCACCGGCCATGGCGCGCATCTCCCAGGTCACCTGGTTGAGATCGTTGTTGTGCAGGATCGCGATGATCAGGCGGGGGTCTTTCCACTCGTTCCAGTACCGCTTGATCGTGATCAGTTCGGCCATGCCGTTCATCTGCATGGCGCCGTCGCCGGCGAACACGATGACGGGCCGGTCCGGGTGGCCGAACTTGGCGCCGATGCCGTACGGAACCCCGGGACCCATGGTGGCCAGCGTGCCCGACAGCGAACCTCGCATGTGGCCGCGGAAGCGCAGGTTGCGCGCGTACCAGTTGGCCGAGGAGCCGGAATCGGCGGTGACAATGGCATTTTCGGGAAGCAGCGGCGACAGCTCGGAGAAGAGTCGCAGCGGATTGACCGGGTGGGCGCTGACCATCGCTTCCTTTTCCATGGTCTCCCACCAGCGGGCCACGGTCTTCTCGATGCCCTCGCGCCAGGAGCGGTCCTCCTTGCGGCGCAGGTGCGGGATCAGCGCCCGCAATGCGGTTTTCGCGTCGGCGACCAGGTTGACCTCGTACGGGTAGCGCATGCCGATCATCCGGCCGTCGACGTCGATCTGCACCGCGCGGGCCTGACCGAATTCCGGCAGGAACTGCGTGTACGGGAAGCTGGAGCCGACCGTCAGCAGCGTGTCACAGTCGCGCATCATCTCGTAGCTCGGCCGGGTGCCCAGCAGTCCGATCGAGCCGGTGACCCAAGGCAATTCGTCGGAAAGCACGTCCTTGCCCAACAACGCCTTCGCCGCGCCCGCGCCGAGCAGGTCGGCGACTTCCGCCAGCTCTTGGTGGGCGCCGCGGGCGCCGGTGCCCACCAGGATGGCGACCTTCTTGCCGGCGTTGAGCACGTCGGCCGCGCGCGCGATGGCGGTGTCGTCGGGGGCGATGTCCGGGTACTCGATGCCGAGGCTGGAGGGCACCATCTTGAACGCGTGCTCGGGCGGCGAGTACGGCAGCTCTTGGACGTCACTGGGAATGATCAGCGCTGTCGGCGCCCGCTGCGTCATCGCGATCCGGATCGCGCGGTCCAGCACGTTGGGCAATTGTTCGGGGACGGTGACCATTTGGACGTAATCGCTGGCGACGTCCTTGAAGAGGTTCAGCAGGTCGACCTCCTGCTGGTAGTTCCCGCCCATGGCGCTGCGGTTGGTCTGACCCACGATGGCCACCACCGGAACATGGTCGAGTTTGGCGTCGTAGAGGCCGTTCAGGAGATGGATCGCGCCGGGACCGGATGTGGCGGCACAGACGCCGACCCGGCCGGTGAACTTCGCGTAGCCGACCGCTTCGAAGGCACTCATCTCCTCGTGGCGCGACTGGATGAACTTGGGCTTGTTGTCTGCGCGACCCCACGCCGCGAGCAGCCCGTTGATGCCGTCGCCGGGGTACCCGAATACATGTTCAACGCCCCACGCCCGCAAGCGCTCTAGCAGATAGTCGGAAACCTCTTTTTTGGACATGTTCTCCCTCCTCGGCAGACGGTCCTCGGTGCTGGCGGATGGGCATGTGTGGCTATTGTTTGAACCACCCGCACGGCGGCGCCATCGAGTCGGGGGCCAACCGGTGGCGGCCGCCGCTGACAGACGTGACCCACGCAGGCTGCCGCTACGAGGGCGGCTTGGGCACTTCCCACAGGAGCCCGATTACCCGCATTCGCCGTTGTTATTCGCTCAAACGCGGGGGGCCAGGCGACTCTCAGCCAGTTTTCAGCTGGCGATTGTCTATGGTTCAGGCGGTCTTGGGCAGGGCGGATGATCCGGAAGCGCTGTGGCCCTTGGCCACTCGCCGGATCAGCATTCGGGTCGCCTTGTCCAGGATGTCCTGGGCCACATCGGGTTTGCGGGCGCGTTCGGCGCGGCGCGCCGCCGCGGCGATGGTGAGCCCCTGCTCGTAACCGGTGACGACGCGCGGGTCCACGTAGGAACCACGCGCGACGGCCGGAGTGTTGCCAAGTTCCTCGGCCACCTCTTTCATCACCGCGGATTCGATGCGCTTGGCGACGCGGCGCGACACCGGTGGGTCGGCGTCGGCGAACGCCGCGGCCGCCAGCACCGTCCCATGCCAGGTCCGCAGGTCCTTGACGGTGTATTCGGCGCCGACCAGCTCCTTGAATCGGTCGTTGAGATCGCCGGCACGCACATCCAGCCACCCGGATGCGTTGCGGCACACCAGCAGTCGCTCGGTGCGGTTGGGCCGGCGCATCAGCGCACGCACCGCCCGTACCACTTCGGGATCCTCGATCTCCACGGTGCGGCGGACCCCGCTCTTGGCGGGGAAATCGAACTCGACCGCGTCGCGCCGGACCACCACGTGCTCACATAACAGGGTGGACAGGCCGTAGGACTCGTTTTCCTCGGCGTATTGCTCACCGCCGGCGCGAAAGTACCCGCGATCGAGCAGCCGCAGCGCGAGGGCCAATACCCGCTTGCGGGTCAAGCCCTTCCGCGTCAGGTCCTTGGCGATCTCGGTGCGCCACGCCGGTAGCCGGGTGGACAGTTCGAGCACGCGGTCGAACTTCTCCTCGGCGCGTTCCTGCTGCCAGGCGGGGTGGTACAGATACTGACGGCGGCCGGCAGCGTCGACACCCACGGCCTGAATGTGGCCGTTGCTATACGGCGAAATCCATACCTTCTTCCAGGCCGGTGGAATAACCAGGTCCTTGATGCGCTGCAGGGTTTGCGGATCCGACAGCACCTTGCCGTCCGGCCGGTAATAGGAGAAACCAGTACCGCGTCGCTGGCGCGCGATACCAGGCTTGCTCAGCTCGCTACGGCGCAGCCGCATTCTCGCCCTCCAGTTCTGGTAGCTGACTGCACAATTACCCGCCGGAGAAGTCGTTCACACCGTAGAAAATCGCGGCCGACGTGAAAACGACCCGCCACGACATCGTGGCGGGTCGTCTCGGACCGGCATCAGCCGGCCATGAACTCCTGGTAGGCCGACTCGAGGTAGGGCGGCAGCGCGGAGACATTGCACTGTCGTTCGGTGTCACCGATCGGTGCCAGGATGCCGCGCAGGTCGTTGTACTCCTGCGGGTGGCCGGTGAAGTAGCCGCGCAGGCTCGATTCGGCCTGCGGCCGCGGCTGCCCGTAGGCGGCCGTCACCACCTGGTTGGCGCCGGGGTGCGCCGCCAGATACTGCTGGGCGGAGCCCTCCACCGTGGAGACGGTGTTGTTTACACCGGCGGGGCTGCAGTCGGGTGCAGCGGCCGCCGATGGCGCACCGACGATCCCCATGGCCATTCCCCCGAGCAAGCAGCCGGCACTGATCCCGGCAACTTTCCGGCGCGCGACAATACTGCTGATTTTCATGATGTTTGTGTCCTTCGAAACGAAAATGATTTCTCTCGCCAGAGGCTCCCGATCCTCGAAATCCAAAGTAGCGGAAGCCCACAATGACCGTGTTCGCTGACGACGAACGCCGGGCGACACTAGGACCCCTCATGGAGTATTTCGCTAAGCGAACGATCAAGCGATCGCCGAATTTTTAAGAAATCGGTCCGGTTTCTAAGGAACCGACGTCGCGATCGTGACGGAATTGTTATCCGGGGCGCGGGCCAGTGCTCGGGCTCGAGCCGTCCCCGTCCACGGCATGATGCCCGTTGGTGCTGGGCGGAGCCATGGTCTGCAACCACGTGTCGATATCCGGGCCGATGACTATCGCCTGGCCCGAAGCGAGCAGCGCCCCGGTGCCCAACGCGGCGACCGCGGGTTCCACGGTTCGCACCTGCCGGCTATCGCCTTGCTGGGCAAGCAGTTTCGTTGTCAGGTCGGGCAGCCGGATGGCGTCCGGGCCGGTGATGGTGCGCGGCGTGTGCGTCTGTCCCAGGGCCGACTCGACCAACACGTCGGCGACGGTGTCGGCGGCAATGGGCTGAATCAGCCAGTCCTCGACGACCACTTCCTCGGCGGTGCAGGTCACCGCGTCGTGGTTGGTCGCGAACTCGTACCACTGCGTCGACTTGACGATCGTCGCCGGCACCGGACCGTCGAGCAGGATTTCCTTGGCTTCCCGCTTGGCTTCGTAGTAGGGAAAGCCGTCGAATACCGGGTCTTCGATGCACGCCATCGTCGACACCACGAGCCGCTGCACTTCCTGCCGGGCGCACGCGCCCATGATGTTGCGCGAGGCGGTCGCGAGCGTCTGGGTGATGTCGGACCGCCCGTCGGGCGGCACCGGATTGGACACGTCGATGGCGACGTCGACGCCCGTGAGCGCTTGCGAAAGATCCCGGCCGTTGAACAGGTCGACGCCGTGCTCGCGTGAGATCTCTACGACCGCGACGTCGCGCGATTTCAGCCTGGCCACAACGCGGGATCCGGCTGTTCCGGTTGCCCCTATGACGGCGATGGTGGTCAATTGCTTCCCCCCTTCCATGCCGCGGCCCGTAGTTCTACCCGGTAATGCGTCGTTCAAACCGACGGATTGCCCCGGGCAATGCGTGAGCTCGGGCGGGAACCGCCACCGGCGTGATCACGCGCACAGCAATCCCCGATGTCCAGGCGCAACGCAGGCCCCGGTCGTTTGACGGACCGCCCGGTGGGAACGCCCTAGGTGCCATCGAGCGCAAGCTCAGTAACCACCGAGAGGGAGGTCGAACCCATGGGGGATGACAAGAGCGGGCCGGAAGAGGCGGTCAAGGGCGCCGTCGAAGGCGTGAAGGGTAAAGCCAAAGAGGTCGGCGGGGCCGTGCTCGGGCGCGACGACCTGAGCAGAGAGGGCAAGGCACAGCAGGACAAAGCCGACGCCCAACGCGATGCGGGCAAGAAGGAAGCCGAAGCCGAGTCGGCGCGGGCCGGCGCTGACGCCGCCGAAGAGCGCCAGAAAAAGAACCAGTAGGCCACCCGCAAAGGGGCCCGGTCCGATCGTCGGGCCGGGCCCCTTTCGCACGTAGGGTGTTCCGACGGCGTTGACTTCGCCGATCGATGGTTTCAAGCCGCTCTACCGGGTAATCCCCGGCTTGAGTCGCCTTTCGGCATGGCGGATGAGCGAGGTGGGAGATGGGCCTGCGGGATCGGGTATTCAGCGTGGTCGCTTTTCTGCGGGCCGGCTATCCTAGGCGCGCACCCGAAGTGGGGTACGCACCGCTGCTGGCGCTGTTGCCGCGGCGCCTGTCCGACGACGAAATCATCGCCATCGCCAAGCGACTCCTCACGCCCCGCCGGCACGCCATCGACGAGGCCGACGTCGGTGTGGAGATCATCGGCGTCACCGACGAGATGCCCTCCACCGACGACATCGAGCGCGTTCTGGTCGCGGTGCAGGCGGGCCGTCACGAAGGCTGAACCCTCAGACCCGTTGCAGATCCACCACCAGCGGACGGTGGTCGGAGATGGTCATGAGATCGGATTGCGCGGGACCGCCGCGCAGCCGGTGATCGTCGGTCAGGATGTGGTCGAGCTGACGGTTGGGCAGGTCCGCGGGAAACGTCTGGGCGGCCGCCAGAGCGCGCATCCCCGACCAACGGCGCACGGTCTTCGGGGTCATGTTCAGGTCACCGGTCAACAACCGCGGACCCGGGAAGCCGCGCAAATCGTGAAGCAGTCGGCGCAACTGGCGCCGGTTCCAGCCCGGGACAAAGGACAGGTGCGTGTTGGCCACCGTGAGTCCGCCCAACGGTGTACGCAATTGCGCGATCACCGCCGCCCGTGGTTCCTCATCGACGACCATGACCCGGTTCGGCCCCGGCAAATACATCGGAAAACGCATCGGGATCCGGGGCAACCGCACCACCTGCCAACTGTCCACCGGATATCGGGACAGCAGCGCGATCCCGTATGCGGCTGTGCCGGGTTGCTCGCGGCCCGTCGCGGCCATCCATGTCGCCCCGGGCGTGCCCGAAATGGCCGCCACGAACCGGTGTTCCACCGCGCCCATGGCTTCGGCCGCCGCGGCGGTCAGGTCCGCGCGCTCGGAGCGGGGCTGATCGCAGTCGACCTCTTGCAAGCTGAGCACGTCCGCGTCAAGGCGTTGCACGCAGTCACGCAGCCGCTGAACGACGACGCCATCTCCGACGGTGCGCCCATGCAAGATGTTGAACGTCGCCACACGCATAGGATGTCGGCTACCCACTTTCCCCCTCGCGCAGTCACAGGGGGTTGTTCCCGCCGCAGGCTCACGGGGCTACGCGAGCCGAGCCGACAGGCATCCCGGGGGCGTCGCGCCCGGGTGCGGTCACCGAAATACGACCTCGCCCACCGCAAGCAACCGTGGTAGCACGAAGCCGGGCAGATTGGGCGCGGCTGTGTCGCCATCGCGCCCCAACTGGCTTCGGTAGCATTGCGCGGCACGGCGTTTGCGCTCCGTCGCCCAACTGGAAGTGGGCACCGCGTAGGCCCGGTCCCACGGGACGGCGTCGTCGGCCGGAAACGCCCAGTGCCACATCCACACCGGATATTCCAATAACGTCGACCCGGTAAGGGCGCAGGCGACCGAGGCCGCACGCCCCACGGCTTCGTGGTCGGGATGACCGTCTCCCCGCCACGTCGCGGCGCACCAGGTCGTCGGGCCGGCGTCGTCGAGGATTGCGGTCAGCATCTCGGTGAGCCTGTCAACGTGTCTTGTCAGTTCACCGGCGGACAGACCCAGCCGCAGCGGGGGAGGGATGTTCAAAATATTTGTCGCTCTGCGTAATTCGTAGCGACGAATGGTCTCGATGCGAAGCCGTTCCGATGCCGACGCGCCGGGCCGGGCGGCGCCGCCATCGCTGGCGCAGACAACGCGAACGGGAACTCCGGCGGCGGCCAATTGGGTGATCATCGCACCCACGCCAAGGGTTTCGTCATCGGGCTGAGCGGCCAGCACGATCAACTGCTCGCACTCCGTTAAATCCAGTGTCGGCAGCGGGCGCTCCTCGAAGCTGGCCAGCCACAACGGCGCTGGCGTACCGCCGTGAGTCAGCGGCTTGGCCGCAAACCGCGCGCAGTTGCCCGCAGCCGCCGTTTTCATGGCACTCGCATCCCCTGATGACCCGCCAGCCGCCCGAGTTCGGCAAGATCCCGCTCGGCGTGGCTCTGCCGGATGTAGATGCTCAGGTCGGCCACCCGCTGCGCGTGCCGGCCATCCTGGCACAGCGGCCCGGGCCCCAACGCGCGCCCGGTGCGGGTGATGGCCTCGTCGACCGCGTGTTCCACCACCGTGCGAGCCCGGCGGGCAAGAAGCTGCGCCATGCCCGCCCGGTCGAACGGATCATCGTCGATCTGACTCGCGGCCGCGGCCAGGATCGCGTCACTGGCCGCCAGTGCGGCGTCCACCGCGCCAAGGTGCGCGAGCGAGTATGCATCGGCCGACTGGCTTGCGGCGCAACGGTATAGCGGGTCGGCGACCCGCCGCGCGCCGCCCAACCAGCAGGCGGCCACCCCGATGGCGCCGTGCCAGAACCCGGGCCGATTCAGATAGGCGTCGGGGTCGCCCACCGCCACGGCTTGAGCATTGGTGAACTGGACGGGCCTGGTATCACTGCCCGCCATCCCGGCGTTCCACCACGTGCTGGGCAATGCCTTGACGCTTGGATCGGTCGCGGCGACCGCGAACAGGCCGCGCCTTCCGTCGTCGAGCCGCGCGGTCACCAACGCGTGGGTGCAAAACCCGGCGCCCGCACACCACACCTTGGTGCCGTTCAGCGTGAACGCGCCATCGCTATCGGCCGCCGTCAATGTGGCGTCGGGCGCTTCGGCCGCCCAGACACCCCACAGCTGACCCGGTTCTGGTGGCTTACCACCCAATTCGTTGAGTATCGCGACCGCATCGACATGGGCTTCGGCGATCCGGGCCGCCACGATGTTCTCCTCGGCCAGCCGCGCCAAACGCTGCCAGCGTTCCGCCGTACGCCCCGATGCCGGGAAGGGCAACTCCAGTCGTCCGGACTCCAGCCAGTGCTCAACCAAACCCGCTGTCACGCGCAATCACCCGCCGCCGTTCTCCCCAATTGCGTGAGGTAGTCGGCGAATCCATAAGGGTCCCGGGCCTGGATCCGCTTCGATGTGATCACCGACAGGTCGGTGTCTCGATGTATGTGGTGGCCAGCCGCTTCGAACCGCTCGACCAGGTCGGCCTTTTCGCCGGTTGCCAAGCTGCGAAAGCCACCGACGGCCCAATATGCGCGCGCACTGAATCCCATGTCGCCATCGACGACCTCGTGTCGGCTTTCCCGGGCATGGGCGCCGGCTTCGTAGCAGCGCATGACGCCGACGACCATGTCCGCGCTGGACCGCAACTGATCCAGCAGCCATCGCGGGTCCACCCGGCTGCCGGCATCGACGGTGGCAAACCACGTTTTGGCGTCGTCCCCCAACAGCGATCGGGCGTAACCGAGGCCGACCGCACGGGCGGTCCCGACGTTGTGCACGTCCACGCTCACGAAGTGCACGTCGGGCCCGTACTCGCCGGCCAGCTCGTCGCTGCCGTCCTCGCAGCCGTCCAGCACCACCACGATCGTGACCGGAACCGGAGCGCACAGGGCGGCGGTCAGCACCGCGCGCAGGCAGGCCGGCAGCTTTGCCCGCTCGTTGTGGGCGGGGATCACTACGGCGGCAGCGGAATAGGCGCATGGCACGGCGGTTGACATAACCCCAAGATTTCCCAACTCGCCACAAGTTAAACGACTCTGCCGCCGCCCCAGGTTGCTTCCACCGCAGGCCGGGTATGACGTATGCACCATGGCCGCCACCGACGCCCATCCCGACGCACCCGGTTGCGTCACGCGGTTGCGCGATGCGCTGCGCGGGGCGGCGTCGGCGCTCAAGGAGAACGGACCGCGTTTCGCCCTGGCCGGCAGCTACGCGTTATGGGCGTACGGGGCACCGGAGCCCAGTCATGACGTGGACCTGGTGGTGGCGGAGTCCGATGTGGAAGCGGCCGTGGCGACCCTGGCCGGCGCCGGGTTCGTCATCGAGCGCCCGCCGGAGGACTGGCTGTTCAAGGCCCGGATCGCCGACACGCTGGTCGATGTCCTGCACCGGCTCAACGGGATACCGGTCGATGCCGGCACCCTGGACCACGCTGAACGGCACGACGTGCTGGCCATCGGCATGCCGGTGCTGCCGCCGACCATGGTCCTCGTCCAGCAGCTGCGAGCGTTGAACGAGCACTACTGCGACTTCGCCAAGTTGCTGCCGGCCGTGCGAGCGGTGCGCGAACGGCTCGACTGGCAGAGCATCAAGACACTGACCGCCGACAACGATTATGCGGTCGCGTTCCTGGTCCTGACCGAACGGCTCGGCCTCACCGGCTAGTGATTGCGCAGCTTGGCCACCAGCTTGTCTTTGGTCAGGCTTGAATAGCCCGACATGCCAAGCTCTTTGGCGCGCTTCTTGAGTTCCGGCACCGTCCAGTCCTGGTACGAGCCGGACTTGCCGCCCCTGCGGGCGACCTTCGACTTACCCTGTCCGGCGGCCGCATTCGAAATCCGCGCGGCCTTTTCCTTGGAGTCGCCCTTCTTGCGCAAATCCTGGTACAACTTCTCGTTCTTGATCGACGAACGCGGCATGATTCCTCCTGTCCACGATGAGACGGCCTAACTCTCCGAGTGCCCGCCCCGGCCGCATAAAAAACCACGTCCTAGGCGGGAACCGGGTCCGTGCGCCGCTCCCAGCACCGATGCCGGGCCAGGGCGGCGGCGAATTCCTCGACGAAGCGGTCCGGCAGCTCATCGGCCGCGGCCTTGGTGGTGATGACGGATTGATCGTTGAGTACGTCGGTGTCCTCGGCCAGGCGGTTGGTGATTCCGGCGGTGCGCAGCAGGTCGACGCCCGCGCCGTAGGCGCCGATCGGCTTCAAATGCTTGTAGGCTTCCGTCACGAAATGCACGGCGTAGCCGTCATTGGACAAGGTCGATACAGACCGGGGCCCGCACGCCACCACGACGGCGTCGTACAGCACCGACGCCATCGACGTGAACGACCGGTTGACCGGTAGCTCGCCGCCGGATCCGCCCTCCAATGTGCCGCCCGCAACCGGGGCCAGCACCTCGACCATCGCGCCGCGTTCGCCCATCTGCTCGATGAAGCGCCGGGTGCCTACCACGTCGACCCCGTCGGCGGCCAGGACGGCGATCTTGCGTGAGGCGATGGTGTCGCTGACTCCGATCTGGGATAGTGCCGGCGACGCGACCACGTGGTCGTCGACCGGCTGCTCCGGCGGCTCGGGCAGCCCCAGCTTGGCCGCCACCTGGGCGGCCAGCCCGCCGTCGACCCGGGCGAGTTGTTCCACAACGGCCGAACGGATCTCGGGCATTTCGACCTTGCCGAGCTCGAAGGCGAACGCGGCGACGATGTGTTCGGCTTCCACCGGCGACATGCTCTGCCAGAACATTCGCGCCTGACTGTAGTGGTTCTCAAAGGACTTGGCGCGCTTGCGCATTGCCGCTCCGTCGAGCCGCTGCGTGTAGTGCCGAAACACGTTCTCGTCGGCCAGTGCGGGGCAGCCACCGCCGATGCTGTTCTTGAAGTAACTGGAGCGGCCCTGCGGGATCGCGTGCTGCCCGTAGCCGTCGTGCTGGTTGGTCCGGACCTCGGCCACCGGCCGGTTGATCGGCAGCTGAGCGAAGTTGGGGCCGCCCAGGCGGATCAGCTGTGTGTCGAGATAGGAGAAGTTGCGGAACTGCAGCAGCGGATCGTTCGTGAAATCGATGCCCGGCACCACGTTGGCGGTGTGGAATGCCACCTGCTCGGTCTCGGCGAAGAAGTTGTCCGGGTTGCGGTTGAGCACCATCTTGCCCACCGGCCGGACCGGAACCTGTTCCTCGGGAATGATTTTCGTCGCGTCGAGCAGGTCGAAATCGAACTTGAACTCGTCGGCCTCCGCGACGAGCTGCACGCCGAGCTCCCACTCCGGATACTGGCCCCCCTCGATCGCCTCCCACAGATCGCGCCGGTTGTAGTCGGGATCCTTGCCGGCGATCTTTTGGCATTCGTCCCAGATCAGCGAGTGCACACCGAGCCGCGGCTTCCAGTGGAATTTCACGAAAGTGCCTTCCCCGCCGGCATTCACCAGCCGGAAGGTATGCACGCCGAAGCCCTGCATCATACGGTAGCTGCGCGGCAACGCCCGGTCCGACATCAGCCACATGATGGTGTGCAGGGTCTCGGGCTGCAGCGACACGAAGTCCCACAACGTGTCGTGCGCCGACTGCGCCTGCGGAATCTCGTTGTGCGGCTCGGGTTTCACCGCGTGCACGAAGTCGGGGAACTTGATGCCGTCCTGGATGAAGAACACCGGGAAGTTGTTACCCACCAGGTCGTAATTGCCTTGTTCGGTGTAGAACTTGGTGGCAAAGCCGCGCACATCGCGGACCGTGTCGGCAGATCCACGCGACCCGGCCACAGTCGAGAACCGGACGAACACCGGTGTCTGAACGCCCGGAGTCGTGAGAAATGTCGCCGCGGTGTAATCGGCCAGCCAATCGTCGTATGGCTCGAAGTAACCGTAGGCGCCGGCCCCGCGTGCGTGCACCACGCGCTCCGGAATGCGCTCGTGGTCGAAGTGGGTGATCTTCTCTCGGGCGTGGAAGTCCTCCAGCAGCGTCGGGCCCCGCTCTCCAACGGTCAGCGAATCGTCGGTGTGATCGACGCGAACACCCTGCTGCGTGGTCAGGTATCCGGTGTCGCGTCGAAACCGGGCGGGCTCCAGATCGCGCTGCTTCGGATTCTGGTCGGTGGCCATGACTCATCTCCTTCCAACGGGGAGGGGAGTACCACCGTGCAACCGGGGCAAACGGCACGAACGAGGCCCTATTCACCACGAGGAGGGTTGCCTACCATCTATAGGGGTAGTCGAAAGTGGTGATTGAGACGGCTGAAGTCGACGCCCTGCAAGGTGTGGTAGCAATTGGTGCGTCGGCAGGCGGTGTCGAGGCGCTGTCGAATCTCGCCGCCGGGTTGTCGGCGGACGTACCCTATGCCTACTTGATGGTGCTCCATGTGCCCGCGGGAGCCCCAAGTATTTTGGCCCGCATCATCGATCGCAGTGGACCGTTGCCCGCGACCGCCGCCGAACATGGCGCGGCCCTCGAACCCGGCCAGATCTACGTCGGTGTCCCCGACCGCCACCTGCTGGTCGCCGATCGTCACGTGCTGCTGTCACAGGGGCCGACCGAGAACGGGCACCGGCCCGCCATCAATGCATTGTTCCGTTCGGTGGCCTTGGCTTTCGGACCGCGCGCGATCGGCGTGCTGCTGTCCGGTGTGCTCGACGATGGTGTGCTGGGAATGGGCGCCATCCGTTCGCGTGGCGGCACGACCGTCGGACAGTTACCCGAGGACGCGTTGTTCCCGGCGATGCCGACCAACGCCGTGCAGGCCGGCGTGGTGGATCGGCAGGCCGCGGTCGCCGACATCGGTGCGGTCCTCAAAGAGCTGTCGCAGCGAGAGATAGAGGATTCTGACATGGAGCGCGACTCCGCGATGGAGCTCGAGAACCGCATCGCCATGATGTCGCGGTTCTCCACCGATTTCGACACCGAGAAACTGGGGGCCCCGTCGGGCTATACCTGTCCGGACTGCAACGGTTCGCTGGTTTCCATCAGCAAGGGAAACTTCCGCTGCCAGGTCGGGCATGCCTGGACGGCCGAGGCGCTGCTCGGCGCGCGGGACACCGAGCTCGAGGGGGCGATGTGGATCGCGGTGCGCAGCCTGCAGGAAAAAGCCAGGCTGGCCCGTGACATGGCGGGCAAAGCGGGAACGGGGCTACTGTCCCGGCGCTACGCGGCGATCGCGGAGGAGGCCGAGCGCGCGCTGGCCCTGCTCAGCGACCGGCTGTCGACCACCGCTTCGCACGAGGGTGAAGCCGGATGACCGAGGAGCCGAATGCCGCCGTCCGTATCCGCGCGGAATCGCATGAGGACACGCCTGTCCTGGTGGTGGAGGGCGACCTCGACAGCTCGACCTACCGGACCGTTCGCGACGCCGTCATCAAGGCGGCGATCGACGAGCCGCAGGCGGTGATCGTCGACATCAACGCTTTGCGGGCGTCGACCAGCTCGGCCTGGGCGGTGTTCACCAGCGCCCGCTGGCACGTCAGCGTCTGGCCCGACGTGCCGATCCTGCTGGTGTGCGCCGACCTGCGGGCGCACCGGGAGATGACCAAGGCCGGCGTCACCCGTTATGTACCAATACATTCCACCCTCGGACTCGCGCTGGATGCCGTGCGGGGCCAGTCGCTGCAGGTTCGGCGGCGGGCGCGCACCGAGCTGGCGCGCAGCATCAGCAGCGTCGATACCGCCCGCAGTGTGATCGCCGACTGGCTGACCCAATGGGACGTTCCTGAAGCGATCCCGGCCGCGGCCACGGTGGCGACCGTCTTCGTCGAGAACGTCCTCGACCATACGGAGAGCGCGCCGGCGCTGATTGTCGAGAGCCACCAAGACACCGTCACCGTCGCGGTGGAGGACGGCAGCTTCCACCTGCCGGGCCGGCACGAGGACGCCGACCGCGGGGCCGACATCGTCTCCGGACTGGCGATCGTGTCTGCGCTGTGCCGCGTGTGGGGGGCCACCCCCACGTCGTCCGGCAAAACGGTGTGGGGATCGGTCGGGCGGGAAAACCAGCTCTGACGCCGCGAGTAGTGTTCAAGTCCTTCGGTGAACCCTTAATCCGGACGGGACTTGCATGGAATCCACGACCGACGAGGCCTTCGAGGCTCTGTTGCGCTACATGCGCGATTCCCGCGGGTTCGACTTCACGGGTTACAAGCGCACGTCACTGATGCGCCGCGTCCGGCACCGGATGGACCAGGCGGGCTATACCGCGTTCGACGAGTACCTCGACTTTCTGCAGGCCAGCTCGGACGAATTCACCGCGCTCTTCAACACCATCCTGATCAACGTCACGTCGTTCTTTCGCGACCCGGACGCATGGGAGTTCGTCAGTACCGAGGTCATTCCTCGGCTGCTGGCCGAGCGGGGTCCCAACGACCCGATCCGGGTGTGGAGCGCGGGCTGCGCCTCGGGCCAAGAGGCATACACCCTGGCCATGCTGCTGGCCGAGGCGTTGGGACCCGACGGGTTCCGGCAGCGGGTCAAGATCTACGCCACCGACGTCGACGAGGATGCGCTCACCGAGGCGCGCATCGCCTCCTACGATGCCAAGGCGGTCGAGTCCGTACCGGCGGATCTGTTGGGCCGCTACTTCGAACAGGTCAATGGCCGCTATGTCTTTCACAAGGACCTGCGGCGCGCGGTGATCTTCGGCCGCAACGACCTGGTCAAGGACGCGCCCATCTCGCGCGTCGATCTGCTGGTGTGCCGCAACAGCTTGATGTACCTGAACGCCGAGACACAGCGAAATGTGTTGGGGCGTCTGCATTTTGCACTCGCGCCGCAGGGCACGCTATTCCTCGGCCACGCCGAGATGCTGCTTAGTCACGGCGACCGGTTCGCCCCGCTGAACCTGAAACACCGAATCTTCCGCAAGGCGGCCGGAACGCACGGCGGCGCGGATCGCTACGACCCGAACGCCGGGTTCTACGAACGCAATGTGGACCTGTCGGGGTTGACGACAGTGCGCGATCTGGCCTTCCGCGCCAGCCCGGTGGCCCAGATCGTGGTCACCGGCGAGGACACCGTCGCGATGATCAACCAGCAGGCGGAGACCATCTTCGGACTCTCGGCCCGCGACATCGGCCGGCTGCTGCGCGACCTCGAGGTGTCCTACCGCCCGGTGGAGCTGCGCGCCTACCTGGAGCAGGCCAAGGTCGAGCGCCGCTCCGCGCGAATCCAGGACGTCAAATGGCAGCGGCCGGGCGCCGAAACGGTGTGGTTCGAAATCCACGTCAACCCGCTCGTCGACGCCGAGAACGGCTTGCTCGGGGTGTCGATCGTGTTCTTCGACGTCACCGCGACCCGCGCGCTGCTGGACAAGGTCGTCCAAACCAACCGCCAGCTCGAGGCGGCCTACGAGGAGCTGCAGTCCACCAACGAGGAGCTCGAGACCACGAACGAGGAGCTGCAGTCCACCGTCGAGGAGCTCGAGACCACGAACGAGGAGCTGCAGTCCACCAACGAGGAACTCGAGACGATGAACGAGGAGCTGCAGTCCACCAACGACGAGCTGCACACCATCAACGACATGCTGCGCGAGCGCAGCCTGGAACTCGACGAAGCAAAGCTCTTCCAGGATTCGCTGATCGACTCTGTTCGGATGGGCATGGTGGTGGTCGACCGGGAGATGAAGGTGATCCTGTGGAACCGCGGCTGTGAAGAGCTCTGGGGGCTGCGGGCCGACGAGACGATCGGGACGGGGCTGACCAATCTGGACATCGGCCTGCCGCTCGACGCGGTGCGGCCCCTGATCGGCAACGCTTTCGTTGACCCGGACAGCTCCGGTGAAGCGGTAGTGGAGGCGGTCAACAGGCGTGGCCGCCCCGCGACGGTGCGCATCACCTGCACGTCGTTCCGGTCCAGCGAGGGGACGGTCGGCGGGGCGCTGCTGCTGATGGAGGTTGTGGGCTAGTCACCCGCGATGTCGCGGTGTGACGTAGCGCGTCGAGGCTTCCTCGGCGGCCTGATGAGCCAGTTGCGCACGGCAACGCGACTCCTCGGCCCTGCGCCGTGCCACGGCAACCGTCTCCTGTGTGGCGCCGAATCCCACCGTGAGCTCCTTGCGGCGGCGTTCCAGCTCCGTCGCGCGCAGCCGGGCCAGCTCACCCCGCGCCGCCGCGGTGTTCGTGCTGAACCTCGGGGGCAGCCGCTCGAGAATGCCATGCGTGGTGGCGGTGGTAGCGGATCGGTCCACGGCAGGTTGTATCGGCGGTTCTCGTCGCGGGGGTAGCGCCGCCCCTCCGACAACGGCAGTGAGGACGCCGGCGATTTCTGCGACGTCCAACACGAAATCGGCACCGGCGCGCGCGGCGGCGATCGGCATCGACGGGTACTGTGCGGTCTCCGGGCTTTGGGCGATGACGATGGCGCCGGCCCGCTTCATCGCGACGGTGCCCGCCGCGCCGTCATGTCCGGAACCCGACAGCACCACCGCGACGCTGCGCGGGCCGTACGACCCGGCGATTGATGCCAGCAGCGAGTCGAACACCAGCGCCTGATGGCTCTGCGCATCGCGCAGGCGACAGCGCCCTTCCGAGGTCAGTTCCAGCAGCACGCCCGGTGGACAGACGACGACCTGCCCGGGTCGCAAGAGCAGCCCATCCTGCGCCCAGCTGATCGCACGTCCCGTCTGCCTGCGCAGGATTGTGGTCAGCAGGCTGTCGTGACCGCCCAGGTGTTGCTGCACGACGACGGCCGCGGGAAAGTCGGAAGCCAGACCCCGCAATACGGTCGTCAGAGCTTCCAACCCTCCTGCCGATGCCAGCAGGACCACCAGCTGAACGCCCCGGCCATGCCCGTCAGTCGTCACCTCTTAAGTCTCCACCTTGTCGTCCCGCCGCCAAAGTCCTGCGGTGGACGATCCCGCGTCGGCGCATTCCAGCAGCTCACCGGGGTTGGACAGGCGATTCTCGGCCAGCCTGCAAAGTGGCCGTCCGGCCCGTTTCGCGAACATCGGGCGGGGTATGCAACCTGGTGTTGGCGGATGGACGATGGCGCGCGGAGGGAATTGCAGTTGAAGATTGCAATTGTCAGCGGCGATGACGTCGTCGGGGCGGACCCCGAGGAGCTGTGTGCTGCGCTGGCCGACCAGGGGCACGAGGCGACGGTGCATCTGCGACGTGCCGGTCGACACTCGGTAAGGGCGGCCGCCGACGGCTACTACCGCTGCCAGTCGGTTACCGTCGGCCCGCGCAAACCCGCATCGACCATCGACGTCCTGCCCTACGTAGGGGACTGGGCCGTCAAGCTCGAGCGGACCTGGTCGTTGGAGCCGCCGGACGTCGTGCACGCCTATGGCTGGCTCGGCGGCCTGGCCGCTCAGCTCGCCGCTCGCCGTCGGCGCATCCCCGTCGTGCAGACATTCCTCGGTCTGGCCGCGACATCACGCGGCCACGCCGACGGCCACAACAGCGAACGCGAGCGCATAGAGCCGCTGCTGGCGCGCAGCGCGAGTTGGGTGACGGGCGAGAGCAGCCTGGACGTCGACGCGCTGGCCCGGCTGCGCCACCGCCGGACCCGGGTGTCTGCCTTGACCTGCGGCGTGGACGCCGAGCGCTATGCCCCGACCGGTCCCGCTTTCTCGCGTAACGGCCTGCAGCGCATTGTGTGCGTGGCACCGAATCCCTTGTGGCGCCACGGCATCGATATCGCAATCCGCGCTTTGCCCACGGTGCGTGGTGCGGAGCTGGTGATCGCCGAGAATGACGCGACGAACGCCGATCACAACGACGCGCGGGCCCGATTGCGGCATCTCGCGGAACTGCTGGGTGTGGCCGACCGCGTCAGTTTTGCCGGCACGGTCGCCGATGACGACCTGCCGAAACTGATCCGGTCCGCCGACGTGCTGGTGTGCACTCCGCGCGAGCCGCCTCGTGCCACCACCGTGTTGCAGGCCATGGCCACCGGGGTGGTCGTGGTCGTGGCCAGTGTCGGTGTGCTGGCCGACGTCGTGCTCGACGACATCACCGGGCTGATGCTGTCGCCGGAGAATCCGGTCGGCTTGGCTGCGGCGTTGAGAAGGCTTCTCGCTCATAGCTTTCAATGCGAGAGCATGGGCGCTGCGGGCCGCAGTCGCGCCACCTCACGCTTCGCTTGGGAGCGAATAGCGCTCGACGCGCTGAATATTTACGGCAGCATCGCGTCGCCGGACCGGGCACCGATAGGTACGGCGCGGTGATGCGGCCCCTTGTGGCCCTTTCGGAGGGCCGGCCATGACGACCGCGACGAGCAAAATCGACGGCGAGGTCCCCAAGCTGGTCATCGATTCCGACGGTGAGGGAACTCGGTCCGGCTTTTGCCCGCGCCGTCCTGTGCTCGCGGCGGATGCCGAGCATGGATTCCGTCCGGTCGCCGTGCAGTACAAGCAGTTTCGCACGGCCGATGCGCATGCGGCACGTCGGTTCTTCGCCGGCGCGTATCGGCCGGGCTGGCGGACCTCCGGGCTTGGCAATCACGTCGTGGTGTCACACCGGCGCAGTGACGCGGGCTCGATGAGCGTCGACGAGGTGATGATCCAGGGACGCGTGACGATCGAGATTCCGGCGGCCGACACCATTGTGGTGATCCAGCCGCGCGCCGGATCGTTGAGTGTCGCGGGCGGTCCCGTGCTGACCGCCGATTTTCCGATCCTCGCGGCCGACGGAAAGTCTCGCGTATTACATTGCAACAACGTGCGTTTCGACGTGGTGACGGTCGACGCGGACGTACTGCACAAGGTGGCCGCGGACTGGCACACGTCGCTGGGTCAACAGACCCAGTTCGTGAATTGGCGGCCCCGTTCCCGTGCGGCCGTGCGGGCATGGCATCGGGCTCTGGACTACGTGGAAGCCACCCTGGCGTCCACCGACACCGCCCAGCAGCCGCTGATCGCCGCGGGCATGGCCCACCTGGTGGTCGGTGCGCTGCTCGAGTGTTACCCCTCCAATCTCACCGAACAGGATCCGGCCGGCGATCTGGCGGTCCCCGACAGCCTCAGGGAGGCGGTGGCTTTCATCCACCGCCATATCTCCGAAGACATCGGCATCAACGAAGTCGCGGACGCGGTCCATCTGACGCCTCGGGCGGTCCAATACCTGTTTCGCCGGCAGCTCGACACGACGCCGACGGAATACATGCGTCGTGTGCGGCTCGGCCACGCCCATCAAGAGCTGGTGGCGGTAACCGCCGCCGCATCCACCGTCACCGAGATCGCCCAGCGGTGGGGGTTCGCCCATACCGGCCGGTTCGCGGTGCTCTACCGGCAAACCTACGGCCAGAGCCCGCACACCACGCTGCGGCAGCAGGCCTCGTCAGCCTGATTCCGGCCCGGTCACCCATTCAGCTTGTGCAGCAACTGGTTCGCGGCGTAGCGGCCGCTGGCCAACGCCCCCGTCACCGTGGACGGATTGTCGACGCCCACAGCCTCACCCGCCAGGTAAAGCCGGTCGCCGATCGGTTGCTGCAGTCGGCGCCGGTCGTCCAGGCCGGAGCCGGGCGGGTGAAACGAATACGCGCCGAGCGCGTACGGGTCGAGGGTCCAGTTCGACGTTCGCACGTCCGTCAGCGCCACGTTGTCACCGAAAAGCCGGCGGGCCACCGGCAGCGCGCCGGCCAGCAGATCCTTTGTCGCACACGATTCCACGAACCGTCCGCGCCCGCCGCCGTGAAAGGCCACGACGATGGGACCGGCGGCATCCGGCAAGGTGAACCATTGCGACCACAGCCCACCTTGGGGACCGATGTGCTGATAGAAAGCGTTGTCCGCCTTCCACGTTCGTTGATCGAAGCGAAAGAAGCTCTTGGACAACACCCCGAAGCCCAGCGCCTGCACGGCCCGGGCATGGCCAGCGGGCAGTGGCGGATCGAAGGCGATCGCACCGGATTTCAGCACGCCGAGGGGGACCGTCACGATCGCGGCGGGCCCCTGAAACGATCTGTCCTTGGTCCGCGCGATCACGGTATCGTCGCGCTGGACGATCGCGGTGACGGGCGAGTTGAGCTCGATCGTGAGTCCGCCGGCGAGCGATTTCGGCAGGGCGTCATAACCGTTCGTGATGACGCCTTGGTCGCCGCCGGCGTAGTCACCCTTGTCAAAGCCGCCAACCGAGAGCTGGTTCGCGTCGGCGCCGTACTCGTCCTCGATCTCGGTGGTGAGGTAGAACGCCAGTTGCGTGCGATCGGCCGCGGACAGCCGTGCGCTGTCGGCGGCGGCTTGTACGGCGGCGCCCAGACTCCCCGCACCGGCCTGACCGCGCGCCCGCTCGACAAACGATCGCCAGGTCGCGCTGCGGTAATCCAGCGGCGCCACGGCTGGATCCACCGCGAGCTTGGCCCATCCGTAGTAGTCGGTGCTGACCAGCTGCGCTCCTGCCCGCCGGGCCAGCTCGGTGACCGGGTTGCCCGCCATGCCGTGAATCCACGACGCACCCATCTCCAGGGGCGTGCCCCAGTCACGGTCGGTACACACCCTGCCGCCGATGCGGCCGCGGGCTTCGATGACGCGAACCGGCCGTCCGGCCTCGGCAAGGCTGCGGGCGGCCGACAGGCCCGCCATCCCGGCGCCGACGACAAGGACCGACGTGGTGTCCGGCGGCGCGGGCCGGTCGGACGCGCCACCGCCCGAGCGAGTCGGTGGGTTGGGCGCGCAGGCGGCCGTCAGCCCACCGCCGGCCACCCCGGTCGCGGCCGCGAAGAATGCCCGACGCGACAACCCAGACACGTGTCTAAGCGTCTCATAAGAATCGTTTGCCGGATTTCGGTAAAAGCGAACCGAACTTAGGGATAAAATCGTCTGATCCTTAGCTGCGGCAACGGGGCCGCGTTCGAGGGGGGAGCGGTGATGAGTGCTCGACGATCGGCTCGCCCGGTTGACCCGTTCCCCGACCAGTTGCCGCCGAGCGAGACGGTGTCGGTCCGGGCGGCAGACGGCACCCGGCTGCACGTCGAGGTGTTCGGGCCTGCCGACGGTTATCCGATCGTCTTGACGCACGGCATCACCTGCGCCATCCGGGCGTGGGCCTACCAGATCGCCGACCTGTCCAACGACTACCGGGTGATCGCCTTCGATCATCGCGGCCACGGCCGAAGCGGCGTGCCGCGTCCCAAGGCCTACAGTCTCAAACACCTTGCCTCCGATCTGGATTCGGTGCTCGACGCGACCCTGGCGCCACACGAGCGGGCTGTGATCGCCGGTCACTCGATGGGCGGCATCACCATCGCCGCGTGGTCTGAGCGCTACCGCCACAAGGTTCCCCGGCGCGCCGACGCCGTCGCGCTGCTCAACACCACCACCGGAGACCTGATCGGACAGGTGCAACTGCTGCCGGTGCCGTACGGGTTGTCGCCCGCCCGAGTTCTGGCCGGCCGCGCTCTGATCAACGCGTTCGGTGGCTTTCCGGTCCCCGGTGCCGCCCGCATCCCGAGCCAGTACGTGGTGGCGATGCTGGCCACCGGACGAGACGCCGATCCGGGCATCGCCAGGCTCGTTTATGAGCTCTTCGAGAAGACATCACCGGCGGGGCGGGCCGGCTGCGCGAGGGCGCTGGTCACGTCGCTGGGGTCGCGGTATCTCAACCTGGACGGCCTGACCGTGCCGACGCTGGTGATCGGCAGCGAACGCGACCGGCTGACCCCGATCAGCCAGTCGCGCAGGATCGCGCGCACCGCACCCAACCTGATCGAGCTGGTCGAGCTGCCCGGCGGGCACTGCTCGATGCTGGAACAACCGCGCGAGGTGAATCGCCAGTTGCGCGCGCTCGCCGAGATGGCGGTACACAACGCCGCCACCCGGCGGATCAGTTCATAGCAGGGCGGTGATCTCGGCGGCCGCGCGCTGCCCGGAGCGGATCGCCCCGTCGAGGAACCCGGTCCACTCGTCGGCGGTCTCGGTGCCGGCCCAGTGAATCGGTCCGACCGGTTCGCGCAACCACGGCCCGAACCGGGTCCAGGACCCGGGCGGCACCGCCGCGGTCGGGCCGCCGGGCGCGAATTCCTCCACCCCCCACCGATGATCGACATAGTCCAGGGGTTTGAGCGCGTCATCACCGAAAAGCGTTGCGAAGCAACGCAACGCGTCGCGGCGACGCTGGTCGCTGGGTAGCGAGTCGAACGCGCGGGCGTCGACGAAACCCATCAGGATGCCGGGACCGTCCGGGTGCGGACTGACGTCGAAGGTGATGAACACCGGGCCTTCGTCGGACAGCGCCTGCCCGGAGAAACCATTGGTCCGCCAGAAAGGCGTGGAGTAGGCCGCGTACGCCTTGCTGAGCCGGCCCTGCGGCCAATGCCGGGCGAGTTGCTCGTACTCGGCGGGCAGCGGGGGTGTGAACTCGATCGAGGCGCGATGGGCGGGCGGGATGGCGACGATGACGAACCCCGCCTCGGTCTCGCCGACATCGCTCGTGACGGTGACGCCCGCGCCGTGGCGCTCGATTCGGCGCACCGGCGCGTTGAGCACCACCCGGGTGCCCAGTTCGGCGGCCGCGGCCTCGGCGATCTGTTGGGTGCCACCCGGGAAGCGGTCCTGCTGGGCACCGTCCTGGACGTCGAGCAGCCGGTCCAGGCCGCCCGCCGCGTGCGCGTAGCGGGCGGCGTGCAGCATCGACACGTCGTCGGGTTCGCACCCCCAGGTCACCCGCGCCACGATCGCCAGCAGGTCGTGCGAGGAAGCGGTCGCGCGCACCGAGCGCAACCAGCCGCCCAGCGACAGGCCGTCGAGCTCGCGCGCCCGCCGGGCGTCCCACGGCGCCGCGAGCGGGATGCTGCGCGCGATCCTGTCGAACTGCCACCGCAGCCGACCGATGTCCAGCAGCCCGGTCAGCGAAAGCTTGGGGATGGTGCCGTGATACGCGTGCGTCCATCCGCGCCAATGGATGAGGTTCTTGCCGTCGTGGTGCGTCGGGGTGGTGGGGACGTCGAGTTCGGCGGCCATCGCCAGGACCGCGTCCTGGGTCGGCCCGACGAAAGTGCCGCCCAGATCGGCCGGCAATCCGGCGACGCTGCCGGTCAGCGACCGTCCCCCGACGCGGTCACGACCCTCGAAAACCACCACGTCGTGGCCTTGTTGGTACAGCTCACGCGCCGCGGCGAGTCCGGCAAAGCCCGCACCGACCACGACAACGTCGACAATCTGGGGGGGTTTTGACACGCGGTCTAGTGAACCGCATTTCTGCGGTTTTCACGGCGGTTTCTCCAAGCTGACTGCCGGATCGCCCGCCGTTTCGCATCACCGCGATGGCAAACATATGCCGACGTGACGCTGTTAATTACGCTGCCACCACGTGCTTCCCGTAACTTCTGCCACCAGTACGGCCAGTGCGGCGCCGGTCGCCGGCACCAAGCCCGACCTGCGAACAGTGGCCCTGGGCAGCATGATCGGCACCACCATCGAGTGGTATGACTTCTACCTGTACGCGACCGCGTCGGCGCTGGTCTTCAAACCGCTTTTCTTCCCGAACATCTCACCGACCGCGGGGACATTGGCGTCGTTCGCCACCTATGCCGCTGGATTCGGCGCCCGGCCGCTGGGCGCGGTGCTATCCGGGCACTTCGGCGACCGGTTGGGCCGCAAAACGGTTCTGGTGGGCGCGTTGGTGGTGATGGGGTTGGTCACCACCGCGATCGGAGTGCTGCCGACCTACGCCGAGGCAGGGCTGCTGGCGCCCACCCTGCTGGCGTCGCTGCGCGTGCTGCAGGGTCTCGCCGTGGGCGCCGAATGGGGTGGCGCCGCGGTGCTCTCGGTGGAGCACGCGCCGCCTGATCGTCGCGGATTGTTCGGCAGCTTCACGCAGCTGGGCTCACCCGCCGGCATGCTGCTGGCGACCTCGGTGTTCTTTCTCGCGCGCAGGGCCACCGGGCCCACCGCCTTCCTGGCCTACGGCTGGCGAATCCCGTTCCTGCTCAGCGTTTTTCTGGTCGGAATTGGCCTGTTCGTCCGGCTAAGGCTGACCGACGCCGAAATCTTCGACCGGGTCAAGGCGCGCGGCGAGCTGGCCCGGCTGCCGATAGTCGAAGTGCTGCGCACCGATTCGCGCAACGTTGCGATCACCACCGGGTTGCGGCTCTCGCAGATCGGGCTTTTCGTGTTGCTGACGACGTATTCGCTTACCTATCTGCAGGATTCGTTCGGCAAGGGCAGCTCCGTGGGTTTGATCGCGGTGCTGGTCTCGTCGGCCCTCGGTTTCCTCAGCACACCGGGCTGGGCGCTGTTGTCGGACAGGGTGGGGCGGCGGCCACTGTATCTGTTCGGTGCGGTGGCCGGAGTCGTTGCCCTGGTGTTGTTCTTCGTGGCCGCCGGCAGCGGGTCGGCGCTGTGGGTGGTGCTGTCAATCGTGTTCGGCATCAACATCGTTCATGACGCCATGTACGGTCCCCAGGCGGCCTGGTTTGCCGAACTCTTCGACACCCGGGTGCGCTACAGCGGCGCCTCGCTCGGCTATCAGATCGGCGCGGTGCTCTCGGGCGGGTTCGCGCCGTTGATCGCCGCCTCGTTATTGGTGGTCGGTGGCGGCCGGCCGTGGCTGATCGTGGGCTACTTCGCGGTGCTGGCGGCGATCACCGCCGTCGCCGCGTACGCGGCGGACGAGACGCGTGAGGAGTACCTCGGATGAGCGCACCACGCAGGATCTTTCTCAACGCCTTCGACATGGCTTGCGTCGGGCATCAGTCCGCGGGGCTGTGGCGCCACCCCGACGACCAGGGCCATCGCTACCGGGAACTGGGCTACTGGACCGAGTTGGCCCGCATCCTGGAGGCCGGCGGGTTCGACGCGCTGTTCCTCGCCGACGTGCTCGGGGTGTACGACGTGTACGGGGCGTCGCGCGACGCGGCGGTCGCCGACGCCGCCCAGTTCCCGGTCAACGATCCGACCGCCGCGGTCTCGGCGATGGCGGCGGTCACCGAGAGCCTCGGCTTCGGGATCACGTTGTCGCTGACCTACGAGCAGCCGTACGCGCTGGCACGCAGGCTCTCGACGTTGGACCACCTGACCGGAGGCCGGGTGGCATGGAATATCGTCACGTCCTATTTAGACAGTGCCGCAAGGAATTTGGGGCTGGACGCCCAGATCCCGCACGACCAGCGTTACGAAATCGCCGACGAGTACCTCGAGGTCTGCTACAAGCTGTGGGAGGGCTCGTGGGAGGCCGACGCCGTGGTGCGCGACGCGGAGCGCGGCGTGTTCACCGACCCGGCCAAGGTGCACGACATCGAGCACAAGGGCCGCTACTTCGCGGTGCCCGGCCCGTTCCTGTGCGAGCCGTCGCCGCAACGCACCCCGGTGCTGTTCCAGGCCGGGGCGTCACCGCGGGGGGTCCGGTTCGCGGCGGCGCACGCTGAGGCGGTCTTCGTCTCGGGGCCGACGCCGCGGATCGTGTCCGGTCCGGTGCGGGCGCTGCGCGCGGCCGCCGCCGAGTTGGGCCGCGACCCCCGTTCCATCAAGGTGTTCACCATGGTGACCCCGGTGGTCGGCGAGACGCACGACGAGGCCGTCGCATCGGGGCGGCCTCCGGGGGGGTGCGCACCCCCCGGGGCGGCGCTCCCCTTGTGGGGGGGCTCCCCGGGGGCCCCCGGGCCGGTGGCCCCCCCCGACGAACCGCTGACGTACGTCGAGACCGACGCCAACCGCTCGGCGCTGGCGTCGTTCACCACCGCGGCGCCCGAGCGGGCCTGGACCGTGCGGGAGTTGGCCGACGAGATCGGCATCGGCGGCCGCGGCCCGGTGCTGGTGGGCTCGCCGCCCGAGGTGGCCGACGAACTCGAACGGTGGGTCGACGAGGCCGACGTCGACGGGTTCAACCTGGCCTACGTGACGACCCCGGGCACCTTTGTCGATTTCGCGAAATTCGTTGCGCCCGAGCTGCGTCGGCGGGGACGCGTGCCCAAGGAGCCGCCGCGCTCGACGTTGCGCGAAAGGCTGGGCGCCGTCGGCGCGCTGCTGCCGGCCGACCACCCCGGCGCGAGGTACCGCCGCTGAACTACGGCGCGATCGTCAGCCAGTCCTTGAACCCGGACGGGTCGTGCCGGCCCAGCGCGCCGTGCTCGTAGAGGCCCCAGCCCTCGACCGGCTCGCCGTCGCCGTCGCGGCAGAGCGCGCGGCCGACATGGTCGATCACACCGAACCCCGCCCGGCCGATGATGGCGGGGTCGGTCATGTCGTAGGTCAGGCGCTCGGCGAACTTCTCGCCCTTCCACATGCCGTGGATCCAGTCGGAGTCGCCGCCGTAGCCGCCGCCGACGTGAATGGGCACCGGCAGCTTGGACTCGACGTCGAAGCGCACCGGCGTGCCGTCGGGGGAGGTGGCGTCGATCGTCGCGCCGGTCGGTATGCGGGTGCCGGAGCGGTAGTGGATCTTGACCCGCGGCCAGCCCAACTGCTCGACGCGGCCGTCGCGCCAGATCCGGGAGCAGTCGTTGAGCGAGCGGAACCCGTCGGGCTCCTCCTGGATGATCATCACGATCGCGAAATCGTCGAAGGCCATGGGCACGTACAGCCACCACATGCCCTCGAAGGGCGGGTCGGCGGGGCGTCCCGCGGGCTCGGCCTCGCCGATCGGACGGATTCCCCACGACCGGTCGCGGCTGCCCAGCCAGGTGTTGGGATCGACGGTGATCTCCTCGCCGTCGATGACGAGATGTCCGCTCCAGCTGCCCAGCTGCGCAAAACGCTGTGCGTCCAGCGTCACCCGGTTACCCGCCCGCAGGATGTGCGGCTGTTCCTGGACGACGTCGAACAGCCCTTTCCAGGTGAGATCGGCTGCGATGCCTTCAGTTTCGTCGAGGACGATCCGCAGCTGGCGCAGCGGTTCGATGACCTCGACGCGATAGCCGTTGACGTGCTGGTTGAGCCGATCCTGGTCGATGGCGTCCGAGACGTGCACGGCGGTCTGGGTGTCGCCGCGCCGGACGAGCAGGAACGCATCCTTGACCCCGAGGTTGGGGTAGTACCCGATGCCGCTGATCACAAAGATGTTCCCGGTGCGGTCGTGGGCGTTGAAGTAGGAGCGGTCGTAGAAGTTGCGGTCCGAGGAGCCCGGCCACGCGATCGGTTGGGGAATCTGATGTACCGGGAACTCGTCGAGCGGTCCGAGCATTACTGGTCCTCTCCGATAAGACTTTCTCCGATAAGGCGCCGCATCAATCCGGCGTGGTAGAACAGCGATTCGACATCGTCGGGCTTTTCGGTCTCGCCGAAGTGCACCCGACGGGCGCCGGTGCGCATGAAGACGCAGGCCCACATCACGCCCGAGTACACGTAAAACCAGTGCAGGTCACCGACTTCGACGCCGGCCAGCCGCGCATAGGTGGCCCGCACATCCTCCTCGCGCATCACCCCGGGCAGTCCTGGCAGGGTCGCCAGGCCCGCGAGTTCTTGAAAGACCATGTGCGCGAATATCATCCACGCCACGTCGAGCTCGCGCGGCCCCAATGTCACCATTTCCCAGTCCAGCACCGCCACCGGACGGAAGTCGTTGTACAGCACGTTGCCGATCCGGGCGTCGCCCCACAGCAGCACCGGCTCGGCGGCGGCCGCCTCGGCCGGCCAGTTGGCTTCCAGCCAGTCGAAAGTGCGCTCCAGCAGCGGCGACCGCCCGATGTCGGGCACCGCGAAGTCATACCAGGACCGCACCCAGTTGAAGTGCTTGCGCAGCGCGGTGTCCCCGTGCTGTCCCTCGGTGAGGAAACCAAAGGTGTTCTGCGCGTTGGGAATCGAGTGCAAAGTGGCCAGCACTGCGACGGTGGCGTCCTGCAGTTCGCGTTGCCGCTCGGCGGGCGCGTCGGCGAACCAGTTGCCGCCGAACGTGTACGGCATGACGTCGGGTGGCACCTCACCGGCGACGTAGTCCATCACGAAGAACGGTGTGCCCAGAACGTCGCCGGTGTTCTCCAGCCAGCGCACCCGGGGCACGGGCACATCGGTCAGCTCGGCGACTTTGCGGATGACGTCGAATTGGTGGTCGAGCCGGTAGGTCGGGAAGACCTGCACGTCCTCGGCGGCCGGCGCAACCCGGGTCACCAGTTTCTGCTCAATCGGCTCGCCGTCCTGTTGCCAGCGTGCGGTCAGGATGATGGTTTCCGACGACATGCCCGTCGAGTCAACGCCGCTCTCCACGGTCACCTCGGGTTTTGCGGCGTCCGGCAGTACGGTGGAGAGCCAGCGTGACATCACCGTCGGCAACGTCGTCACGTCACGGCTGGAGCGCTGGAGCCGGTCGACGTTGTCGACCGCGGGTTCTGTTGCCATAAGGTGCCTCCTTCGTTGAGGCAATTACGATACGGTAGGTAGCGTTATGAAAGCAGACCCGTCCGGCCTTGACAAGGCCTCCGGCGCCGGCCGCCCGCGCGATCCGCGTATCGACTCCGCGATCCTATCGGCGACCGCGGAACTGCTTGTCCAAACGGGCTATTCCAACATCAGTTTGGCGGCGGTTGCCGAGCGCGCCGGCACCACGAAATCGGCGTTGTACCGGCGGTGGTCGAGCAAGGCCGAGCTGGTGCATGAGGCGGCCTTCCCGACCGCGCCGACCGCGCTGGAGTCGCCGGCCGGGGACATCGCCGCGGACATGCGGATGATGATCGAGGCCACCCGCGATGTGTTCACCACCCCGGTGGTGCGTGCCGCGCTGCCCGGTCTGGTCGCCGACATGACTGCCGATCCGGCGCTCAATGCGCGGGTGATGGCGCGGTTCGTGGACCTGTTCACGGCGGTGCGGGTGCGGCTGCGCGAGGCGGTCGACCGCGGCGAAGCCCATCCCGATGTCGATCCGGACCGCTTGATCGAGTTGATTGGGGGAGCGACGATGCTGCGGATGCTGCTGCGTCCGGAAGAAGAGCTCGACGATGCGTGGGTGGAGCAGACCACGGCCATCGTCGTGCATGGGGTGCGGCGATGACGGGGCGGCTTGCGGGCCGGGCTGCGATCGTCACCGGCGCCAGCCGCGGCCTGGGCCGCGCGATCGCGCTGGCATTGGCGGCCGAGGGCGCGGCGGTGGCGGTTGCCGGGCGTACCGAAGAAGTGTGGGACGACCGGTTGCCCGGGACCATCGGCGAGACGGTCGCCGACATCGAGGCGGTGGGCGGGCGTGCCGTTGCGGTGCGCGCCGACCTGACCGACCGCGATCAGATCGCCCGGCTGGTGGATTCGGCGCGAGAGGCATTGGGCCCCATCGGGATTCTGATCAACAATGCCGCATTCACCGCTCCGGGGCGGCCGCCGACGCTCGGTGCGCAACCGGGCGACCACGCCGCCAAGGGTGGCGGTAAAGCGGCGGGTGCCGCCGGCGCCAAAACGGGCGCCGCCAAGCAAGCGGGTGCGGCCAAACCCGGCTGGCCGGGGTTCGTCAGCACGCCGCTGCACGCGTATCGCCGGCATTTCGATATTGCGGTGTTCGCGGCGTACGAACTGATGCAGATGGTGTGCCCCGACATGATCGAGGCCGGTGGCGGCTCGATCATCAACATCACCTCGGTCGCGTCGCGACTGCCGGGCGATGGCCCGTACGCCGAGCGCGGCGGCGGGGTGCTGCCCGGCTACGGCGGATCCAAGGCCGCGCTCGAGCACCTGACCCAGTGCGCGGCCTACGATCTCACCGACCACAACATCGCGGTCAATGCGCTGTCGCCGTCCAAAGCCATTCTCACGCCCGGGCTCTCGTACTATGCCCGCAACTTTGATGAGACCGCATCGGCGGACGAATTCGCCCGCGCCGCAGTCGAGTTGGTCCTGGCCGATCCAACCAAGGTCACCGGGCGCACCATCGGTCACCTTCAGGTTCTCGACGGCAGCTTCCGGCCCTTCGTGGTGGACTAGACCGGCGCGGTCGCCGTCACCGCGTTGATGATCACGGCGTGCACCCTGTGCCATTGCAGGGACCGAAATCCCGCCTGCGTCAGCAGACGGTCGGCGCGGCCCGGGGTGCGGGCTTTGCTGCGCCGGCTACCGGCCAGCGTTGGCACCAGCCACCGCGACAGCTGATCGACCAGCACCAGCCGCCCGCCGGGTCGCAGCACTCGAGCGCACTCGATCAGGCCCGCTTGCTGATCGGACCAGTGGTCGAAAGACGTTGTGCTCACGATCAGGTCGAAGGTGTGGTCGGGGTAGCCGAGCTGCTCCGCGACCCCGTGCGTGAAGGCCAACCGGTCGTCGCGCGCGAACGATCGCGCGACCTCGACCATCTGCGGTGCGGCGTCGATCCCGGCCAGCCGCTTCGCGTCCGGGTAGCTGTCGGCCAGCACGTGCAGCAAATAACCGGTGCCACAACCCACATCGAGGATGGCGTCGGCGGACGGCACCGTCCGCACGGCCAGTTCGGCGGTACGGTCGGAGATCGTGTGATGCAGCCGGCCACGCCAGCCGGCGTCATAGCCGGTCGCGCGGTCGTTGAATGCGCCGACGTCGCGATAGGGCGGCACCCGCTGAGTGTCCCACGGCCGCGGCTGTTCAACGAGTCCCAGATATTCGGTTGTGGTGACGTGATGGGGGTGAGCGAGGGCCGACGACTGGCGCCGCAACTTCGGCGAGGTCATTCGGCATGAGGCGGGTCACCGAAAGCGCGATACATCAGGCCCCGATTGATGCGGTCCTGGACTTCCAGGCGTTCGGCGAGGTCAACCCGACAGGCGTTGCCGACCATCTCCGACGGGGTCTGACGTAGTACCTCATGGGCCGCATCGATCGCGTCGAGTGCGGAGCAGATGCGCTCCCGCGCCCGTTCGGCGCGCATGAAAGTGCCCACCCAGCCCACGCTATAGAACGAATGTTCGGTTTCAAGTGGGCATCGGCGAGTTGTGGATGAACTGCCGACTGTGGGTAACCAGGATCGGCGGTCCTGGCCCTAGGGTGGCCTGACGTGCAAGTATGAGAAAAGCCAGTGCCGCAACAACCAATCGAGTGGTGTGCCAATGCCTGGTATGGACAAGCCAACAGGGCGAGTAGTTGCCCTGATCATTCTGCTGCTCGTGGTCGCTGCCGCCCTGCGCGGCTACCTCCCCGCTCGCCACGATGCGATGCGCAGCGAGTCGGGCGGACGGGCGGCGCTGACGTTCGTCGTAGCGATTCTCGCGGTGGCGCTGGCGCTGATCGCCGTCGCAGTGGTCGCGCGGTTGCGCGACCCCCGCGCTCCCGCGCCGACGGCGGGTGGCCTGTCCGAAATGCTCGGCACCGGTAGGGGGCGACCGAGCTGGCGCGTGTTGTTGATCGGGATCGCCGTGATCGCGGCCTGGCTGCTCATCGCGATGCTGCTGGCCCGGCTTTCGGGCCACGGCGTAGCTCCCGCCCCGGCACCGCCCGATGGCGGCGCGGCGGCGTCCACGCACCCGCCCGCCCAGCCGCCGCCGCAGCAGCACCCGCATCGTCCTCGCGACGGCTCCCAGAACCTGCTCGGGGTCCTGCTGGCCTGCACCGTCGCCATGTTGGTGATGTTCGTCGCCGGGACGGTCGCCTCGGCACGGCGGCGCTGGCGTCCGCCGACTCCCGGCGACGCCGACGAGCCGGCGCAATCCCCGGCGCCCGCGCCGCGCTCGGAGTCGCTGGCGCGAGCCGCGGAACGTGGGCTGGCCGAGATGACAGACCTGAGCCGCGAACCCCGAGAGGCGATCATCGCCTGCTATGCCGCGATGGAACGCGAACTCGCACAGGTTCCCGGCGCGGTTCCCCAGGAGTTCGACACCCCGACCGAAGTGTTGGCCCGCGCGGTCGAACACCATGCGCTGCACGCCGACAACGCCGTCCAATTGGTGAACCTGTTCGCCGAGGCGCGCTTCAGCCCCCACGTGATGAACGAGGGCCACCGCGACATCGCGGTGGGCGTGCTTCGGCTGGTCCTCGACGAGCTGGGCTCCCGGAGCGCCGCATGAAAAAGACTATGTCCCTGGGTGTTTGCCTCATCATCGGCATAGAACTGCTGGCCCTGACGCAGCACGATCGACGGTGGGTGCTGGCGGCCGCCGGTGTCGGACTGGCCGTGGTGTTGCTCAGCCTTCGCCGAGCCCTGGCGCACGGGTTCGATGCGGACGCGGAGACGGGCGCCGACGAACTCGGGGATTCGTTGCGCCGCTGGCTTTCCACCACCGAGACGACGATCCGGTGGTCGGAGGCCACCCGGGCCGACTGGGACCGGCATCTGCGCCCAATGCTCGCGCGTCGCTACGAGATGACAACCGGCCAAAGACAATCCAAAGACCCCGCCGCCTTTCACGCGACCGGGCGCATGCTCTTCGGCGCGGAACTGTGGGAATGGGTCAACCCCAACAACGTCATGCGCCACGGCGACCGCGAACCCGGTCCGGGTCGTGCGGCGCTGGAAGAGATTCTGCTGAAACTCGAGCAGGTATGACAGGAGGCGCGATCCCAACATGACGCTGCCGGCCGCAACCACGACCGCACACTGCGAAGCGATTCTCGACGAAATAGAACGCGTGGTGGTGGGAAAGCGCTCCGCGCTGCGGCTTATCCTCACCACGGTCCTTGCACGCGGCCACATCCTGATCGAAGACCTGCCCGGCCTGGGCAAGACGCTCATCGCGAGATCCTTTGCCGCCGCGCTGGGGCTGCAATTCACCCGGGTCCAGTTCACGCCCGATCTGTTGCCGGCCGACCTGCTCGGCTCGACGATCTACGACATGCAGTCCGGCCGCTTCGCGTTCCGGCCCGGCCCCATCTTCACCAACTTGCTGCTGGCCGACGAAATCAATCGCACGCCGCCGAAAACCCAGGCGGCGCTGCTGGAGGCGATGGCCGAAGGCCAGGTCAGCATCGACGGCGAAACGCACCAGCTGCCAAAGCCTTTCATCGTCCTGGCCACCGACAATCCGATCGAGTACGAGGGCACGTATCCGCTGCCCGAGGCGCAACTCGATCGATTCGCGATCCGGCTGGAATTGCGGTATCTCAGCGAGCAGGATGAGACCTCGATGCTGCGCCGCCGTCTCGAGCGCGGCTCGGCCGAACCGGCGGTCAACCAGGTGGTGGACGCGCACGACCTGCTGGCCATGCGCGAATCGGTCGAGCAGGTGACGGTGCACGAAGACGTCCTGCACTACGTGGTGTCGCTGGCCAATGCGACACGACACCATCCCCAGGTGGCGGTGGGCGCCAGCCCGCGCGCCGAACTCGATCTGGTGCAACTCGCCCGCGCCCGCGCGTTGCTGCTCAGCCGCGACTACGTCATCCCCGAGGATGTGAAGGCGCTCGCCATCGCGGCGGTCTCGCACCGAATCACCTTGCGACCGGAAATGTGGGTGCGAAAGATCCAAGGCGCCGACGTGATCGCAGAGTTGCTGCACCGCCTGCCGGTGCCGCGCACCGGCGCCGGCGCCGGAGACACCGGATGAGCCCGGCGTGACGTCGAGCGTTACAGCCGAATTCCGCTGGCGTGCATCGGGATTGACGCGGGCGATCGCCACCTGCGCGGGGTTCGCGATGGCCGCCGCCGTGATCGGCGCCCGGTGGCAGCTGATCGCCTTCGCCGCCCCACTGCTCGGCGTGTTGTGCTCGATCAGCTGGCAGCGGCCCGTCCCGACGGTCCATGTGCACGGCGAGCCTGACGCGCAGCGTTGCTTCGAAACCGAAGAGGCACATGTCAGGGTATGGGCGACGCAAGAAGGGGTTTCGGCCGTCCAGGTCACCATTCCGGATATCGCGGGCATGGACCTCGAGATCCCCGAATCCGATGCGGGCCAGGAGAAGACCATCACGGCGACCGCGCGGCGCTGGGGCCGGTATGCCATCGGTGCCCGCGTCGACGTCGTCGCCCGCGGCGGGCTGCTCACCGGAACGGCCACCGTCGGGGCCGCCGAGGTCATCGTGTTTCCGTTGACGCCGCCGCAGCCGACGCCCATCCCGCAGACCGAACTGCTCGACCGGTTGGGCGCCCACCTGACCCGCCATATCGGGCCCGGGGTGGAATACGCCGACATCCGCCCCTACGTGCCCGGCGACCAACTGCGCGCGGTGAATTGGCCGGTGAGCGCGCGCCGCGGCCAACTGCATGTGACGCAGCGGTTGACCGACCGCGCCGCCGACGTCGTCGTCTTGATCGACGGGTATCGCCAGCCCGCGGGTCCGGCGACCGAGGCCACCGAGCGGGTCGTGCGCGGGGCCGCGCAGGTGGTGCAAACCGCGTTGCGCCATGGCGATAGGGCCGGCATCGTCGCTCTCGGGGGCAACCACCCGCGCTGGCTGGGTGCGGACATCGGGCAGCGCCAGTTCTATCGGGTGCTCGACACCGTCCTGAACGCCGGCGACCGATTCGAACACACCACGGGCACGCTGGCGCCGCGCGCGGCGGTTCCCGCCGGCGCGATCGTCATCGCGTTCTCCACCCTGCTCGACACCGAATTCGCCTTGGCCCTCATCAATCTGCGCAAGCGCGGTCATGTCGTGCTGGCGGTCGACATCCTGGACAGTTCGCCGTTCGAAGACGAACAGGATCCCTTGGTGGATCGGATGTGGGCGCTGCAGCGCTCCGCGATGTACCGCGACATGGCCACCATCGGCGTCGACATCGTGTCGTGGCGGGGCGACAGCGGCCTGGAGCAGTCGATGGGGGTGTTGCCGGATCGCCGCCGGCGGGTGCGGGGGAGGCTGCGTGGGTAGCGCCGGTACGGCGGCGCCGGCGCGGGTGTGGGCGCCGGCATTCGCGACGTGTTTCGGCCTGCTGATGGTGGGGCTGGCGGCCGACGGTTGGCGGGGCCCCGCGGTGGCCGCCTGGGTGGCGGGGCTGATCGCGGTCGCGGTGGGCACCGTACTCCGGCGCGCCGCAACGGTCGCCGTGCTGCTGGCGGCGATCACCGTGACGCTGACCGACCCGCCGCTGATCTTCGTCGCGCTGTCCGGACTGTGCGCCGCCGCCTACCTGGTGTGCCGACACGCGGTCGGCGCGGCGGCCCCGGTGGTGCTGGACAGCTGGCCGACGGCCGTTGGCGCCGTGGGGTTTACGTGCGCCGGACTGGTTGCGACGTCGTTTCCCTTGCAGCTGCCGTGGTTGCCGTTGGTGGCCCCGGTGGGAGCATTGGTGATCTACTTGCTGGCCATCCGGCCGTTCATGGGCTGACCACCGGCGCCGGAGGAAACGCAGGGGCACTGGTGCACTCCGGAGGTACTAAAAGCTGAATCTCAGGATGCGCGCGGACCGTGCGGTCGACTTGCTCCACCCCGCCATCCGTGTCGAGATTCGCAACCACGTCGGAAATAGGTCCACCTCGGGCACACTCGTCAGGCTGGTCTCCTCAACCAGCTTGAGTTTGGGGTTCCAGCGTTCCGGCGTGTGGGGGTCGTTGTAACCCTCGAACGCACGGAGCTGGTTTACCTTCTTGAACATCTGCTGCGGGAAGAGCTTTGAGATCCACACGCCGATCACCATGCGTCCGTAGTCGTTGAACGCCAGTTGTCCGGCGGGGAAGTGGTCGGTGATCGCGCGCATCACCGCGATGATCTGCTCCTTGTCGAGGAAGGGGAACAATCCGTCGGCGACGACGATGGCGGGGCGGTTCGCCGGGATCTCCGATATCCAGTCAGGGTCGGTCACGGAGATTCCGATGGTGTGTTCGTGAGGACCCGGTGGCATCACTTTGTCGCGCAGGGCAGCCAGCCCGGGCAGCTCGACGCTGTACCAGTCGACGGTGTCCGGCGGATCGACACGGGCGTACCCGTCGTCTAGCCCAGCGCCCAGATCGACCACCACGGCATCGGCGTATTGGGCGGTGAATGCACGCACACGGTCGTCGAGAAGTTTTGCGCGCAAGGATGTTTGACAAACCACGGGCGTCACGAGTCCTAGGCCGTCGAAGTCGTAGTCGATCTTTTTCACGGCATCGGCGGCACCTGGGTCGGGCAGGATGGGGCGTGCCCATCCGTTGTTGATCGCGCGGGCCTTCAAAGTCAAAAATGCGGTCTCTTCCTCGGTGGTGATGGCGCTTGTGTCAAAACCCATATCCGTGCCTCCTTGAAAACCGGTTGTCCTCGACTATACAGATGTGTAGTTTATCGTCCAATCGTGTAGTCTGTGGCGATGACCACGACGGATCCCGACGATCTCACTGCCCGCGCCCGTATTAGGCATGCAGCGCTGCGCGAGTTCGGCGAAAAGGGATACGAACGGGCGACTATCCGCAGCATTGCCGCGGCGGCGGGGGTGTCGTCCGGGCTGCTGCGGCACCACTTCGGTTCCAAGCAGGAGCTTCGTCAAGCGTGCGACGACTACCTCGTCAAAACCATGCGCGACCTGAACGCCCAGGTGCAGGACAACGCCAAACGCGGTGACGTGCACTACGTTTCAGCCCGTATTCCTCTTGGGCAATACCAGGAATACATCACCCGCGCCCTGGTGGAGGGCGGCGCCGGTGAACTGTTCGACGCACTGGTGTCGATGACCGAGGAATGGCTTGCCTCTGCCGATGAACATCGTGCCGAGCCCGCAGATGTCGACGCCAAGTCGCGTGCCACGCTCATCACCGCAATGGCTCTTGCGGTGCCGTTGCTCCACGATCACATATCGCGCTGCTTGGGCGTGGACATCAACACCGCGGAGGGCGATCTGCGGGTCGCGGCCACCTTGGTCGACCTCTATTCGAATCCGCTGTTGACGCCCGAACAGGCAAAGTCTGCGCGCGACGACCTCGCGCGCAGAACTGGGTAGCAGGCGAGCGCTTGCAGCCGTCAGCGAGAAACACGGTTCTGCGAATTCGGCAGGCTTCCTCAGTGCAGCAGCTGGGCGGCCTGGTCGGCGAGATCGAGCAGCGGCTGCGGGAAGATGCCGAGCACGACGGTGACCGCGGCACACGCCGCGATGGCGGCCTTGCTCAAGATGCCCGGCGCCACCACCAGCGGGGTGTCCTCGGTCGCCTCGGTGAAGAACATCGACACGATCACCCGCACGTAGAAGTAGGCGGCGACCCCACTGGCGACCACACCGACGATCACCAGCGGCGCGGCGCCGCCCTGGGCGGCGGCCTTGAAGACGGCGAGCTTGCTGACGAATCCACTCGTTAGGGGGATACCGGCGAACGCCAACAAGAACATCGAAAACATCACGCCCACAATGGGTGAGCGCTGACCCAGCCCCGCCCAGTGGGAGAGCGTCGCGTCCTCGACCCCGTCGGGGTCGCGGATCAGGCCGACGATGGCGAACGCGCCGACGGTGCTGAAGCTGTAGGCCAGCAGATAGAACAGCGTGGCGGACAGGCCCGTGTGGTTGTCCGCGATGACGCCGGTGAGGATGAACCCGACGTGGGCGACCGACGAGTAGGCCAGCATGCGTTTGACGTCGGTCTGATTCACCGCGGTGATGGTGCCGACCGCCATGGTCAGGATGGAGATGGTCCACAGCACCGGGCGCCACTGATCGTGCAGCGGCGGCAGGGCCACGTAGATAACACGAAGCAGCGCACCGAAAGCCGCAACCTTGGTGGCCGCCGCCATGAACCCGGTGATGGGGGTGGGCGCGCCCTGGTACACATCCGGAATCCACGAGTGGAACGGAACGGCGCCGACCTTGAACAGCAGGCCGACCGACAGCAGCGCGACCCCGACCAGCGCCATCGAGGTGTCCCCCCGCGCGGCAAGCGCATCGCGGATACCGGTCAGCAGCAGCGTGCCGGTCGCGCCGTAGAGCAGGGCGACACCGTACAGGAAGAATGCCGACGAAAATGCGCCCAGCAGAAAGTACTTCATCGCCGCTTCCTGGGAGAGCAGGCGGCGGTGACGAGCCAGGCCGCACATCAGGTACAGCGGCAGCGACAACACTTCCAGCGCGACGAACATGGTCAACAGGTCATTGGACGCGGGAAAGACCATCATGCCGCCGACCGACAGCAGCGCCAGCGGGAACAACTCCGTCTGGGCGGCCCCGGCCCGCTCGGCCTCGCGCTCGGCGTCGCTGTCGGGCACCGCCGATGCCTGCGGCGTAAAGGAGTCCAGGCCGCCCGAGCCGGCCGTGCCGACTCCCACGGACACCCTGTTGTCCGCCCTGGCCTGCGTGCGTTCGGCGATGAACACGACCGCCATCACCGCGACCAGCAGCACGGTGCCCTGCAGATACAGCGTCGGGCGGTCGATGGCCATGGCGCCTAACACCGCGACGCGGCCCGAGCTTTGGATCGAGCGGCTCACGGCGACGACCGCGACGAACGCCGCGATCAATCCGCCAAGCGAGAGCGTCACCTGTGCGGTGTAGCGAATTCGCCTGGGCAGGAATGCCTCTGCGAGGACACACACCACCGCGACGCCGAACACGATGAGCGTCGGGCTCAGCAGGAAGTACTGGATGCTCGGGGTAGGGAGGGTCATCGCGGTCCTTCGGCGGTCCGGTGTAGGTCGGCCGGTCTGGGTGTTCCCACCGGGACGGTCGGCTTGGGGTCATGCTGGCCGATGGTGGTCATGGTGTTCTCGACGGCGGGATTGATGATGTCGAGCACCGGCTTTGGATAAATGCCGAGCACCAGCAGCAGCGCGACCAGCGGTGCGACGACGATCAATTCGCGTGCGCGCAGATCCCCGATCTTCTCGTTGCCGGTGAGCACCGGCCCGGTCATCACCCTCTGGTACAGCCACAACATGTAGACCGCCGAGAGCACCAACGCGGTGACCCCGAACGCGGCGGCCAGCCAGTACCGGTTGAAAGTGCCCAGCAGGACCAGGAATTCGCTGATGAACGGCGCCAGCCCCGGCAGCGACAGCGTGGCCATGGCCGAAACCAGGAAGGTGCCGGCCAGTATGGGCGCCACCTTCTGCACGCCGCCGTAGTCGGCGATCGACCGGCTGCCGTGCCGCGATATCAGGAATCCGGCGATCAGGAATACCGCGGCGGTGGACAGCCCGTGGTTGAGCATGTACAGCGTCGACCCGCTCTGCCCCTGACTGGTCATCACGAAGATGCCCAGGATGATGAACCCGAAGTGCGAGATCGAGGTGTAGGCGATCAGCCGCATGATGTCGGTCTGGCCGATGGCAACGATCGCGCCGTAGACCACCCCGATGACCGCCAGCACGACGATCAGCGGGCGGAAATACGTTGAGGCGCCGGGGAACAGCTGCAAGCAGTAGCGCAGCATGCCGAAGGTGCCGACCTTGTCCATGACCGCCATCATCAGCACCGCGGTCGCCGGGGTGGCCTCGACGGCGGCGTCGGGCAGCCAGCGGTGGAACGGCCAGAGCGGGGCCTTGATCGCGAACGCGAACATGAAGCCTCCGAACAGCGCCTTGAACACCGCCGAGTCGGCGCCGTAGCGGCCCGAGGCGACGCCGGCGACGATCTCGCGGAAGTCGAAGGTGCCCGAACCGTGCTCCGAGGTCACCACATACAGGCCGATCACCGCGGCGAGCATGATCAGACCGCCGAACAGGTTGTACAACAAGAACTTCACGGCCGCGCGCGACCTGCCAGGCCCGCCGCCGAAACCCCCGATCAGGAAGTACATCGGGATGAGCATGGCCTCGAAGAAGACGTAGAACAGCAGCACGTCAAGGGCGACGACCGAGATCAGCACCATGGATTCGATGGCGAGCGTCAGGGCGATGTAGGCGTGGACGCTCCGGGTGCCCTCGCCCCCACCTGACGATCGCAAGCGCGGCGAAGCCGGGCACAGCGGGTCGTCAGCATCCCCGTCGTTCCAGCCGGCCACCTGCAGCACCGGAATCAACACCGCGGTCAGCAGCACCAGCACCACCGCGATGCCGTCGACGCCGAGGGTGTAGCCGGCGCCGAACGCCGGGATCCACTGGTGGCTTTCGACGAATTGGTAAGGCGCGCCGCCGGTCTTGAACCCGAGGGTGACGACGACCGCCACCGCCAGGGTGGCGACGCCGAAGACCAGGCCGGTCCACTTGGCGAGCTGGCGGAGCCCGGGCGGCATCACAATGATCAGCACGGAGCCGGCCAGCGGCACCAGCCACAGCACGCTCAGCCATGGAACGCTATTCACCAGCGCCGCTCCTTTTCATCGCTTGGGACCGCATCTCGCCGCCGCGAATCACCACAGCCTCACCGCCAGGATCAGCGCGATCACCAGGACCGCGCCCGTGAGCATCGACAGCGCGTAGTTGCGGGCGAAGCCGGTTTGCAGCCCCCGCAGCCGGTTTGACGTCGAACTCACCAGCGCCGCAAGCGCGTTGACCGAGCCGTCGACACCCGCGTTGTCGACGTCGACGAGCGCCTGGGTCAGCTGCGCGCCCGGGCGCATGAAGACCTCTTCGTTGAAGGCGTCGCCGTAGAAGTCCTTACGCACCGCCGTCGTCAGCGCCGACACGGACAGCGGAGCCACCCGGGGGATCGGAGCCTTCGCGTACAACCGGTAGGCCACCGCGATGCCGATGACCACGACACCCAGCGCCAGCGCGGAGCTGACCCAGACAGGGAACGCGCGGGTGGCTTCCTCGTGCTTTCCGACGACGGGTTCGAGCCAGCTTTGCAGGGTGCCGCCTACCGCCAGCAGGCCACCGGAGAACACCGAGCCGACGGCGAGCAGAATCATCGGCCACGTCATCAGGGCGGGTGCCTCGTGCGGGTGGGCGCCGGGGCCCCAGCGCTTCTTGCCAAAGAACGTCATCAGCATCACCCGCGTCATGTAGAAGGCGGTGACGCCGGCGCCCAGCAGCGCGGCGCCACCCAGCAGGTAGCCCCGGATGCCACCCGAGGCCAGCGCCGCCTCGATGATGGCGTCCTTGGAGAAGTAGCCCGCGAAGGGCGGCACGCCGATGATCGCGAGGTAACCCAGACCGAAGGTGACGAACGTGATGGGCAGCGCCGCACGCAAACCGCCGTAGCGGCGCATGTCCTGTTCTTCGTGCATCGCGTGAATCACCGCGCCGGAGCCGAGGAACAACCCGGCCTTGAAGAAGCCGTGGGTGAGCAGATGCATGATCGCGAAGGCGTAGCCGGCCGGGCCGAGGCCCGCCGCCAGCACCATGTAGCCGATCTGGCTCATCGTCGACGCCGCCAGCGCCCGCTTGATGTCGTCCTTGGCGCAGCCGATGAACGCCCCGAGCAACAACGTGACCGCGCCCACGATGACCACGGCCAGCCGGGCGTCGGGGGACAGGTTGTACAACGGATTCGATCGCACGATCAGATACACGCCGGCCGTCACCATGGTGGCGGCGTGGATCAGCGCGGACACCGGGGTGGGGCCCTCCATGGCGTCACCCAGCCATGCCTGCAGCGGGACCTGGGCGGACTTGGCGCAGGCGCCCAGCAGTAACAGCAATCCCATGGCGGTCAGCGCACCGTGCCCGGCGGCGGGCGCGCCGGCGAACACCCCGGCGTACGACAGGGTGCCGAAAGTGCTGAACATCGAGAACATTCCCAGTGCCAGCCCGGCGTCGCCGACCCGGTTCATCACGAACGCCTTCTTGGCCGCGGTGGCCGCCGTGGGCTTGTGGTACCAGAACCCGATCAGCAGGTAGGACGCCAGGCCGACACCCTCCCAGCCGACGTAGAGCACCACGTAGTTGTCGGCGACGACCAGCAGCAGCATCGACGCCAGGAACAGATTGAGGTAGCCGAAAAACCTGCGGCGGTCCGGGTCTTCGGCCATGTAGGCGACCGAATAGATGTGGATCAGCGACCCGACGCCGGAGATCAGCAGCACGAAACACACCGACAGTTGGTCGATTTGCAGCCCGAGGTCGACCTGGAGCTGGCCGACCGGGATCCAGCTGAACACCCTCTGGTGGATGACGCGGTCGTCGGCCGCGCGGCCGAGCAGCTCCGAGAGCAGGCTCAGGCCCACCCCGAACGCCGCGAGGGCTGTGGCGCAGCCCAGCCAATGCCCCCACCGGTAGGTGCGTCGCCCGCCGAACAGCAGGATTGCGGCGCCCGCCAAGGGCAGCGCGACCAGCAGCGCAGTGTATTGAGTCATGTTGGCGTCTTCAGCCTTTGAGTAGGTTCGCGTCGTCGACGGACGCCGATTTGCGGGTGCGGAAGATGGTCATGATGATGGCCAGCCCGATGACCACCTCGCAGGCGGCGACCACCATCGTGAAGAACGCGATCATCTGCCCGTCCAGGTGGCCGTGCATCCGTGCGAACGTGACGAACGCGAGGTTGACCGCGTTGAGCATCAGCTCGACACACATGAACATGACGATGGCGTTGCGGCGCAACAACACACCGGAGGCCCCGATGGTGAACAGCAGTGCCGAAAGGTACAGATAATTGGCCGGATTCACGACGTACCACCTTGGGAGAGAGTCGGGCTCGGCTCGGGCGACGTCGACGGCGTCTTCTTGCCGTCGGCGCCGCGGCTTTGCAGCATCGGCGAGACCGAGAGCTTCGAGTACGAGCCGTCCGGCAGCAACGCCGCCACGTCGACGGCGTTGTGGCGTGCGTACACACCGGGACTGGGCATCGGGGTGGGGTGCCCGCCGGACCGGAACCGTTCCTGCGAAAGCTCGCGCTGCGTCTTGCGGCGCTCGAAACGCTCGCGGTGGGCCAGCACCATCGCGCCGACGGCCGCGGTGATCAGCAGCGCGCTGGTGAGTTCGAACGCCCACAGGTACCGCGAAAAGATCAGCGCCGCCAGCCCTTCCACGTTGCCGTTGGCGTTGGCGGTGGTCAGTCCCGCGAAGCCGCCGGTGGTCACGTTGCCGATGGCGGCGATGAGCAGGATGCCGAACCCGATCCCGGCGGCCACTCCGGCAATGCGCTGACCGCGCAGCGTCTCCTTGAGCGACTCCGCGGAGTCCACGCCGATGAGCATCAGCACGAACAAGAACAGCATCATCACCGCGCCGGTGTAGACCACGACCTGCACCACACCCAGAAACAGGGCGTCCTGGATCATGTAGAAGACCGCCAGGATGATCATGGTCATCGCCAGGAACATCGCCGAGTAGACGGCATTGACGGCGGTGACCACCCCGATCGCGCCGATCACGGCCAGCACGCCCAGCACCCAGAACGCGACCGCTTCGCCGGTGGAGGTGCGGACGATGGTGTCCTGCGCAAAACTTGACGCCACGACGACGGCGTGGCCGGCCAATCCGGTCACCGGGAGTCTCCGGCCTGCTGGGTCTGCCGCAACCCGTGTGCGGTCACATTGCCTTGGTAGTAGTCCTTGTCGGTGGCGCCTTCGGTTCTGGGGTGCGGCGGCGCGAGCATGTCCTGCAGCAGCGGCGCCAATAGGCGATCCTTCTCGTAGATCAGGTCCGCGCGGTTGTCGTCGGCCATCTCGTAGTCGTTGGTCATCGTCAGCGCTCGGGTGGGGCACGCCTCGATGCACAGGCCGCAACCGATGCAGCGCAAATAGTTGATCTGGTAGACGCGGCCGTAGCGTTCCCCGGGCGAATACCTGAGTTCCTCGGTGTTGTCGGCGCCCTCGACATAGATCGCATCGGCCGGGCACGCCCAGGCGCACAATTCGCAGCCGATGCACTTCTCCAGACCGTCCGGGTAGCGGTTCAGCTGGTGGCGGCCGTGGTAGCGCGGCATCACGGGGCCCGGCTTTTCCGGATACTCCTCGGTGACATTCCTTTTGAACATCGATCCGAACGTCACGCCGAATCCGGCTACGGCGTCCAAGAATTTAGCCACGTGCTTTCTCCTTGCTCGCCGCGGCCAAAGATTTCTGGGCCTTCGTTGGCAGCGGCGGTGTCGGGAATACGGGTCCGGCGTCGAGTGCGGTCGGCAGCTTCTTCGCCTCGCGGCGCAGCTGTTTCTCCAGCGCGCGAATGCCCGGCGCGCTGAACGGCTTTCGCAGCAACAGCACGAGCGCGGTGGCGAACACGACGCTGCTGATCACCAGGATCGGGGTCCAGTGCTGATAGCCCTGGTTCTGCAGCGTGCGAACGACGGCGGCGATCAGCACCCAGACCAGAGAAGCCGGAATCAGCAGCTTCCAGCCCAGCCCCATGAACTGGTCGTAGCGCAGCCGGGGCAGCGACGCCCGCAGCCAGAAGTACACGAACAGGAAGGTCCACATCTTCGCGGTGAACCAGAGCACCGGCCACCAGCCGGTGTTGGCGCCGGCCCACATGTTCAGCGGCCACGGCGCGTGCCAGCCGCCGAAGAACAGGACGGTGGCCAGAGAGGAGACCGTCATCATGTTGACGTACTCGGCCAGCATGAACATCGCGAACTTCAGCGACGAGTACTCGGTGTGGAATCCGGCGACCAGCTCACCCTCGGCCTCGGGCAAATCGAAAGGCGCCCGGTTGGTTTCACCGACCATCGAGATGAGGTAGATGACGAACGACGGCAGCAGCAGGAACACGTACCAGACCCGGTCCTGCGCGGCGACGATCTGCGAGGTCGACATGGTGCCGGCGTAGAGGAACACCGCGGCGAACGACAGCCCCATCGCCACCTCGTAGGAGATGACCTGGGCGGTGGAGCGCACCCCGCCCAGCAGCGGGTAGGTGGACCCGGAAGCCCAACCGCCCAGCACGATTCCGTACACGCCGATCGCCGACAGCCCCAGGATGAACAGCACGGCGACCGGCAGGTCGGTCAGCTGCAGCGGTGTGCGGTGGCCGAACACCGACACCACCGGACCGAACGGGATGAACGCGAAGGCGGTGAACGCCGGAATCGTGGAGATGACCGGCGCGGCGAAGTAGACGAACTTGTCGACCCCACCCGGGGTGATGGTTTCCTTGAGCGCCAACTTGATTCCGTCGGCCAGGCTCTGCAGGACACCCCACGGCCCCGCCCGGTTGGGACCGGGCCGCAGCTGCATCCAGCCGAGAATCTTGCGTTCCAGCAGGATCGCGACGAGCACGTTCAGCATGAGGAACACGAAGATCGCCAGCGCCTTGCCGAGCACCAACCACCAGGTGTCGTGCCCGAAGGCGGTCAGGCCGGTCATTTGCCAACTCCGATCTTGACTGGGCTGCCAACCGATACGCCGAGTTGGCGATGCACCGCCGAGCCGGGCGAGTTCACCGGGAGCCACACCACCCGGTCGGGCATGTCGGTGATCACCAACGGCAGGCTGATGGATCCGTGTGACGTGCTGACCGTGACCGCGTCACCGTCGGCGGCGCCGATCTCGGCTGCCGTGTCGGCGGACAGCCGAGCGACGGGTTTGCGGGCCGTGCCCGCCAGATGTGGTTCGCCGTCCTGCATTCGGCCGTCGTCCAGCAGCATCCGCCAGCCGGCCAATACCGCCTCGCCCGAGGCGGGCTGGGCCGGTTCCGGGGCCGCGACGTTCGGGCTTGCCGCGCGCTTGCCGTCCCAGTGCCGCAGCGCGGCCATTTCCTCGCGGGCCGCGGCGACGGTGGACATGCCCAGATACACGCCCATCTCGTCGGCCAGCGTGTCCAGCACCTGGTGGTCGGACTGGCTGGCGTCCTGAGTGGTGCGCAGGGCCGCTTCGAACGGCCGGAAGCGGCCCTCCCAGTTGACGAATGCCCCGGCCTTCTGCGTCGTCGACGCGACCGGGAAGACGACGTCGGCGCGATCGGTGACGGCGCTGTGCCGCAACTCCAGGCTGACCACGAAGCCGACGCCGTCCAGCGCCGCGAGCACCGCCTGAGGGTCGGTGAAGTCTTCGGGCTCGACACCGCCCACCAGCAGCGCGCCCAGCGTGCCGTCGGTGGCGGCGGCCAGGATCGCGTCGGCGTCACGCCCACTGCCGGAAGGCAATTCGGACACGTTCCACGTCTGGGCGACCTGCGCGCGGGCGGTCTCGTCATTGACCGGACGGCCACCGGGCAGCAGCCCCGGCAGCGCACCGGCCTCCAGCGCGCCGCGCTCACCGGCACGCCGCGGCACCCAGGCCAGGCGGGCGCCGGTGGTGTCGGCCAGGCGGACCGCCGCCGACAAACCGCCCGGCACCGTGGCCAGCCGCTCGCCGACCATGATGACCGCGCCCGCGGTGGAGAGCAGATCGCCCACCTCGCCGGTGGCCAACCCGTCGAGCGCCGAAGCCTCGGCGCCGGGAACGGCTTTGATCAGCCGCCCGGACATCTTGGTCAGCGCGCTGGTGGCGAACGGCGCGATGGCGTAGACCGGCAACCCGTGCTTGCGGGCCGCCTTGCGCAGCCGCAGGAAGACGATGGGCGACTCGTCCTCCGGCTCGAATCCGACCAGCACGACGACGGGCGCCGATTCCAGATCGGCGTAGCTGACGGTGATCGGCTTGCCCGCGATGCGGGCGCCCAGGAAGTCGGCCTCCTCGGCCGAACTGGGGCGGGCGCGGAAGTCGATATCGTTGGTGTCCAGCACGATTCGCGCGAACTTGGAGTAGGCGTAGGCGTCTTCGAAAGTCGCCCGGCCGCCGACCAGAACCCCCGTGCGGCCGCGCGCCGCTTCGAGGCCCTTCGTCGCGACGGCGATCGCGTGCGACCACGAGGCCGGCTGCAGCGAGCCGTCGGCGTCGCGGATCAGGGGAGTGGTGATCACGTCGGGCTGGGTGCCGTAGGTGAATGCCCACCGGCCCTTGTCGCAGTTCCACTCCTCGTTGACCTCGGGGTCGTCGCCGGCCAGCCGGCGCAGCACCTTGCCGCGGCGGTGATCGGTGCGCTGCGCGCATCCGGAAGCGCAGTGCTCGCAGACGCTGGGGCTGGAGACCAAGTCGAACGGGCGGGCCCGGAACCGGTACGAGGACCCGGTCAGCGCGCCGACCGGGCAGATCTGCACCGTGTTGCCCGAAAAGTAGGAGTCGAACGGCTCGTTGGCGTAGATGCCGACCTGCTGCAGGGCGCCCCGCTCCTGCATGTCGATGAAGGGGTCCCCGGCGATCTGCTCGGAGAACCGGGTGCAGCGCGCGCACAGGATGCAGCGCTCCCGGTCCAGCAGCACCTGCGAGGAAATGTTGATCGGCTTGGCGAAGGTACGCTTGACATCGGTGAAGCGAGAATCGGTGCGGCCGTTGGACATTGCCTGGTTCTGCAGCGGGCATTCGCCGCCCTTGTCGCACATCGGGCAGTCCAGCGGGTGGTTGATGAGCAGCAGCTCCATCACGCCGTGCTGGGCCTTGTCGGCGGCCTCCGACGTGAGCTGGGTGCGCACCACCATGTCGTCGGTGGCGACCGTGGTGCACGAGGCCATCGGCTTGCGCTGGCCTTCGACCTCGACCAGGCACTGCCGGCATGCGCCGACCGGCTCGAGCAGCGGGTGATCGCAGAACCGCGGGATCTGGATGCCCATCAATTCGGCGGCCCGGATCACCAGAGTGCCCTTGGGAACGCTGATTTCGTTGCCGTCGATGGTCAGCGTCACCATGTCCGGCGGGCGCACCTCGTCGCCGGTTTCGGTCTTGGCCGCACTAGTCATGAGCGCCGCTCCTTCTCATCGCTTCGCTCTGCATCGTCACCGGCGCGGGTCATCGGCTTCCTAACCTTTCGCGCTCTCGCGCTCCGCCGTCAGCATGGAGTCTCGTGGATCGAAGGGGCATCCGCCGCCCTCGACGTGCGCGACGTATTCGTCGCGGAAATACTTGATCGACGACATCACCGGGCTGGCCGCACCATCGCCCAACGCGCAGAACGACTTTCCGAGGATGGTGTCGGAGATGTCCAGCAGCTTCTGGATGTCCTCGCCGGTGCCCTTGCCGGTTTCCAGCCGCTCGTAGATCTGGTCGAGCCAGAAGGTGCCCTCACGGCACGGCGTGCACTTTCCGCACGACTCGTGCTTGTAGAAGTAGGTCCAGCGGCGCACGGCACGCACCACGCACGTGGTCTCGTCGAAGATCTCCAGCGCCTTGGTGCCCAGCATCGAGCCGACGCCGCCGACGCCCTCGTAATCCAACGGCACGTCGAGGTGCTCGTCGGTCAGCAATGGGGTCGACGATCCGCCCGGCGTCCAGAACTTGAGCCGATGGCCTGCCCGCACACCACCGGCGTAGGCGAGCAACTCCCGCAACGTGATTCCCAGCGGGGCCTCGTACTGGCCGGGCCGGGCGACGTGGCCGGACAACGAATACAGCGTGAAGCCAGGGGATTTCTCGCTGCCCATCGAGCGGAACCAGTCCACACCGTTGCCGATGATCGACGGCACGCTCGCGATGGTCTCGACGTTGTTGATCACCGTGGGACAGCCGTACAGCCCCGCCACGGCGGGGAACGGCGGACGCAGCCGCGGCTGGCCGCGCCGGCCTTCGAGCGAATCCAGCAGCGCGGTTTCCTCACCGCAGATGTAGGCGCCGGCACCCGCGTGCACCACCAGCTCGAGGTCGAAGCCCGAGCCGTTGATGTCGCGGCCCAGGTAGCCGGCGGCATACGCCTCGGCCACCGCGTTCTGCAGGCGGCGCAGGACCGGCAGCACCTCGCCGCGCACATAGATGAACGCGTGGCTGGCACGGATCGCGTACGCGGCGATGATGACGCCTTCGACCAAAACGTGCGGTGTCGCCAGCATCAGCGGAATGTCTTTGCACGTACCGGGTTCCGACTCGTCGGCGTTGACCACCAGGTAATGCGGTTTGGCGGCCGCGCCGGTGTCGCCCTGCGGGATGAACGACCACTTCGTGCCGGTGGAGAATCCCGCGCCGCCGCGGCCGCGCAGCCCGGAGTCCTTCACCACCCCGATCACCGCGTCGGGCTCCATCGCCAGCGCCTTCTTCATCGCCTCGTACCCGCCGTGGCGATGGTAGGTCTCGAGGGTCCACGACTCGGGGTCGTCCCAGAACCGGCTGATGACCGGCGTCAGCGGCGTCGCCTGTGAAGTGTCAGAAGTCGTTGTCATCACTGGCCTTCCGGCGCGCTGGGCGCCTGCATACCGTGTTCCCTGGCCACCTTCAGCCCGGCCAGGGTGGCCGCTCCGGCGCCGCCCTGCCCCTGGTCGGGACGCTCGTCGGGCAGACCTGCCAGGATGCGCGACGTCTCGCGGAAGGCGCACAGCGGGGCGCCGCGCGTGGGCGGGCGCGGCTCGCCGGAACGCAACGAATCGACGAGTTCGCGCGCCGACGCGCAAGTCTGGTTGTCGTAGAATTCCCAGTTCACCATCACCACCGGTGCGTAATCGCAGGCGGCGTTGCATTCGATGTGTTGCAGCGTGACCGAGCCGTCGGCGGTGGTCTCGTCGTTCCCGATGCCCAGGTGTTCCTTCAGGGAATCGAAGATGGCGTCGCCACCCATGATGGCGCACAACGTGTTTGTGCAGACACCGACCAGGTAATCGCCGGTGGGGCCGCGCCGATACATGGTGTAGAAGCTCGCGACCGCGGACACCTCGGCCCCGGTGAGCCCCAGCTGCTCGCCGCAGAACTCCAGACCCGCCGGTGTCAGGTAGGAATCCTGAGATTGCACCAGGTGCAGTAACGGCAACAGCGCCGAGCGCTTGCTGGGGTAGCGGCCGATGATCTCCTTGGCGTCGACCTCCAGCCGGGCCCGCACCTCGGGTGGATACGTCTTGGGCGCGCCCTCGATGACGAACGCGTTGGGCTCCTCGGGCGGCGGGCCGAGCCGGATGAAGACCGGCTGTCCCTGCGGCCCGGTCACCGGTCCACCCCGCCCATGACCGGGTCGATGCTGGCGACCGCGGTGATCAGGTCGGCGACCATGCCGCCTTCGCACATCGCCGCCACCGACTGCAGATTCGTGAACGAGGGGTCTCGGTAGTGCACCCGGTAGGGCCGGGTGCCGCCGTCGCTCACCATGTGCACACCCAGCTCCCCGCGCGGCGATTCGACGGCCGTGTAGACCTGGCCGGCGGGAACCCTAATGCCCTCGGTGACCAGTTTGAAGTGGTGGATCAACGCCTCCATCGAGCCGCCCATGATCTTGGCGATGTGTTCCTGTGAGTTGCCCATGCCATCGGGGCCCACCTTCAAGTCAGCCGGCCAGGCGATCTTGCGGTCCTCGACCATGGTCGGGCCGGGCTTCAGCTTGTCCAGACACTGCTCGACGATCTTGATCGACTCCCACATCTCGTTGACACGAATCATGTAGCGCCCGTAAGCATCACACGTGTCTTCGGTGATTACGTCGAATTCGTAGTTTTCATATCCGCAGTACGGTTCGCTCTTACGCAGATCGTGCGGCAACCCGGTGGCGCGCAGAATGGGGCCCGTGATGCCCAGCGCCATGCAGCCGGTCAGGTCCAGGTATCCGACGTCCTGGGTGCGGGCCTTCCAGATGGCGTTCTCGTTGAGCAGGCCGCCCATTTCGCGCAGCACCTGCCTGAGTTTCTTGAGGCCCTCGACGATCTCGGCCTCCGCGTTGGGCGGCAGGTCCTGCGCCACACCGCCGGGGCGGATGTAGGCGCTGTTCATCCGCAGGCCGGTGATCAACTCGAACAGGGTCAGCACGATCTCGCGACCCCGGAATCCGACGAACATCGGGGTCATGGCGCCCAGTTCCATGCCGCCGGTCGCCAGCGCCACCAGATGCGACGAGATCCGGTTGAGCTCCATCATCATCACCCGGATGACGTTGACGCGCTCCGGAATCTGATCGGTGATGCCGAGCAGTTTCTCCACACCCAGGCAGTAGGCCGTCTCGTTGAAAAACGGTGAGAGGTAATCCATCCGGGTCACGAACGTGACACCCTGGGTCCAGTAGCGGTATTCGAGGTTCTTCTCGATGCCGGTGTGCAAATACCCGATGCCGCAACGGGCGTCGGTGACCGTCTCGCCCTCGATTTCCAGGATCAGCCGCAATACCCCGTGCGTGGACGGATGCTGCGGCCCCATGTTGACGATGATGCGTTCGCCGGGATCAACCCCGCGGGCGGCCTCGACGACCTTGTCCCAGTCCTGGCCGCCGGCGACCACGAAGGTCTCGCCGGCGCCGTCGTGCGTCGATTCAGTGGTGGTGCTCATCAGTTGTACGCTCTCCGCTCGTCGGGCGGGGGTATCTGTGCGCCTTTGTATTCGACCGGAATCCCGCCGAGGGGGTAGTCCTTGCGCTGGGGGTGCCCGTGCCAGTCGTCGGGCATCTCGATGCGGGTCAGCGAGGGGTGCCCATCGAAGATGATTCCGAAGAAGTCGTAGGTCTCGCGCTCGTGCCAGTCGGTGGTCGGATAGATCCGGAACAGCGAGGGAATATGCGGATCACCGTCGGGCGCAGACACTTCCAGGCGGACGCGGCGATTGTGCGTGATCGACTGCAACGGATACACCGCGTGCAGTTCGCGTCCCGTCTCGTGCGGGTAGTGCACCCCGCTGACACCCAGGCACATTTCGAAGCGCAGCCTCGGGTCGTCGCGCAGCTGGTGAGCGACCTGCTCCAGCGCGTCGCGTCGCACGTGCAAGGTCAGCTCGTCGCGGTACACCACGACTTTCTCGATGGCGTCGGTGAATTCGACGTTGGCCTGGCTCAACGCCGCGGCCAGTGCGTCGACCACCTCGTCGAAGTAGCCGCCGTAGGGCCGCGGGCTGCTGCCCGGCAGCAGGACCTCGCGCACCAGCCGTCCGTAACCGGACGTGTCACCCGAGCCCTTGGCGCCGAACATCCCGCGCCGCACGTCGATGACTTCTTCGTCGGCACGGCTGATTGCTTCTCTGGGGTCCTGGTCCGGTGAGCTCATCGCAGCAGTCCGCGCATCTCGATCGTGGGCCGGGCCGACAGCGCCGCCTGCTCGGCTTCGGCGATGGCGGTTTCCCGGTTGACGCCCAGCGGCATCTCCTGAATCTTCTCGTGCAGCTTGAGGATTGCGTACAACAGCATTTCCGGTCGCGGCGGGCAGCCGGGCAGGTAGATGTCCACCGGGACCACGTGATCGACGCCCTGCACGACCGCGTAGTTGTTGAACATGCCGCCGGATGACGCGCACACGCCCATGGCCAGCACCCATTTCGGCTCGGCCATCTGGTCGTAGATCTGTCGCAGCACGGGAGCCATCTTCTGGCTGACCCGCCCGGCGACGATCATCAGATCGGCCTGCCGGGGGGTGGCCGAGAATCGCTCCATCCCGAACCGTGCGATGTCGAATCTTGGCCCGGCCGTTGCCATCATCTCGATGGCGCAGCAGGCCAACCCGAACGTCGCCGGCCACAGTGAGTTCTTGCGGACGTAGCCCGCGACCTTCTCGACTGTTGACAGCAGGATCCCGCCGGGCAGCTGTTCCTCAAGACCCACGTCTTACCTCAATCCCACGTCAGGCCGCCGCGGCGCCACACATAGGCGTAGGCCACGAAAACCGTCAGCATGAAAATCACCATTTCGATCAGAGCGAACGTGCCCAGCGAGTCATAGCTGACCGCCCACGGATACAGGAACACGATTTCGATGTCGAAGACGATGAACAGCATCGCGGTGAGGTAGTACTTCACCGGAAAGCGCTGCCCGGCCGTCGCATGCGGGCCGCTCACCGATGTCTCGGTGGGTTCGATCCCGCACTCGTAGGCCGACATCTTCGACTTGTTGAAACGTGACGGGCCGGCCAGGCTCGCGATCGCCACCGAGCCCACGGCGAACGCAGCGGCAATGGCGCCTAGCACCAGGATGGGTATGTAGACGTTCAACTCGCTCCATGATCCGTCGTACGAGCCGCCTGCAGCGGCCAGGCGGTAACCGGGCTGCTGTGACGAACCGGGTCTGAGGCCCGTCACAGTGATTTACAACATAGCGTCGCGGCGTGCGGCGCGCTTGCCCGGGGTGGGCGTTTTGCAGTATTGGCGGCGCCATGTCGCGCTGTGCTGTGCAAACTCGATAGCCGGTGCAACCAACGCTCACCGCCGGACGCGATCCGCCGCGCCAGCCGCTAGACGAGCACCAGCAAAGGCGCGACCGCGCCGATCGCTGCGGCACCAAAGATCAGCGGCGTCGCCAGGGCGGATGGCCCGTCGTCAGCAACGTCGCGACTGGCGACCGTCGCGGTGGCGTCGGCGGCCGAAGTAGTCAGGACTGCCGCGTTCGGCGGCCGGCAATCAACCGTCGCGGCAAAGCCGCGGCATGGAAAGAATCAGCGAACCGGGGCGCGCAGCAGGCTGAGCACCGTGCGGCCCAGCAGGATGGGGTCGATGGGATGCGGCACCGCGCCCTCGGCCCGCGACCAGGAGGCCAACCACGCATCGTCGGGTCGCCCGGTCAGCACCACCAGAGGTGGGCAGGTCTCGAGTTCGTCTTTGAGCTGCTTCGCGATTCCCATACCGCCGGTCGGGGTGGCCTCACCGTCCAGGATGGCCAAGTCGATGCCGCCCTTGTCCATCGTCGCCACCACCATGGGCCCGGTCGCCACCTCGACGTAGCTCAATTCGGGCAGATCGGGGTGCAGCTGCTTGCCCAGCGCCCGCATGACCCGCTCGCGGGTTTGGACGTTGCTGCTGTAGACGAGGATCCGCAGGGCGATGGTGGAGTCGGGCACGGTGCAGATGCTACTGGTGTCGCACCGGGTTCAGCGGGGTGCCCGCGGAATTCCCTACTGCGATACCCGCACGAAGATGGCGTCGGCCGCGACCGTTGCCGTCGAGCCCACCATGCCGAGCCGGTTCCAACCCAGGTCGAATCGGTCCCGATCGAGCTTGGTCTCACCGGTGATTCGGATCGAGCCGTCGTCGAGTTCGCAGATCGTGACCGGCAACTGCACTTCCGCGGTGACGCCCTTGATGGTGAATGTGGTCCGCAGGTCGGCCGCCTTGCCCTTGGTCGGCTGCACCGCCGTGACGACGATGCTGATCTCCGCGAAGCGGTCGACGTCGAAGAAGTCGGCCGAGCGCAGGTGTTTGTCGCGACGGCCGATGCCGGTGTCCAGCGAGGCCGTCCGGATGTCCACGCGGCCGAAAACCGCTCCCTTGCCGGTCAGTTGGCCGTCGCCGGTGAAATCGGTGAAGCGGCCCTTGACGTTGACCAGGCCCCACATGTTCCTGATCTTGAAAGTGATGGCCGAGCGATCCTGGGCCAGGTTCCACACGCCGGCCATGTCGGGATCGTGAAGCAGTGTCTCCAAAGTCGTCATTGTCACCCCCAATGTGTCGTGGCGAATGTAGCGCTAGTTCAGCAGCGGCGCGATCCCGGCGGGGTCGAAGTATTCGTCGATCCGCTCGATCAGGCCGTCCGTGCCCACCCTGATCACGATGCAGACCCGCAACGAGATCGACTGCCCGGCATGCCCGGTGGCGTGCAAGATGTGCTGCTGAACGAAGCCCCGCGCGGATCCGTCATCGAAGAGCTGCCGATCCAGGATTTCGTAGCGTCGCTGCGTGGTCGCGCCGATGAACCAGTCGATGACCCGCATTGCGCGGGCCTTGTCGTCGTCGCGGCGCGAGCCGCTACGCCACACCGCGATGTCGTTGCTCCACATCGCGTCAACCGCGGCGACGTCGCTTCGCTCGATCGCTGCGAACAGGCGATTGGCCGCATCGAGGACCGTCTCGGTGCTGGAAGCGGGCATGTCTGGCTCCTCACTGATCGCCGGGCTGTTCGCTGTCGTAGCCGGGGTGGGCGACGGCCAACCGGCGTCGCACCAGGGTGCGCAGGCAGGCGGTGACCTGGTCGGCTCGCCCGTCCAGCTGGCCGGCCCGGATCGCCGCAGCAAGCAGTTCCTCATCGGCGAAACCCAGGCCGGCCAGCGCGGTGCGGGATTCCACCTCGCTTTCGTCGAGCAGTTCGCGCTCGACGATGCGCAGCGCGTTGGCGGCGACCCGGGCGTGGAAGTTGACCTGTCCTTCGGTTGCGCCACGCACGTCGCTTTCCAGGAATTCGGCGACCGCGGCCACGAGTTCGGCGGCCAGCGGGCGGCCGTATGAGCCGATCATGGCCGCGCCTCGAGCAGGCCAGCGCGACTACCGTCGACCGGGTGGCGTTTCACTGGTGGCTGGTGCTGGCCACCTTGCGCTGGGGTGTCATCTGCCGCTTCCAGGCCGAACGGCACCTGAGCGGGCAACACCGCACGGTCGAGTTGGCCACCATCGGGCGCCGCGTCTGCGAGACGGAGTGGGACCTGCTCAACCTGCTCGAGGCGCGGCCATGATCGGCTCATACGGCCGCCCGCTGGCCGCCGAACTCGTGGCCGCGGTCGCCGAATTACTGGAAAGCGACGTGCGTGGCGCAACCGAAGGACAGGTCAACTTCCACGCCCGGGTCGCCGCCAACGCGCTGCGCATCGTCGAGCGCGAACTGCTCGACGAAAGCGAGGTGGAATCCCGCACCGCGCTGGCCGGCCTGGGTTTCGCCGATGAGGAACAGCTTGCTGCGGCGATCCGGGCCGGCCAGCTGGACGGGCGAGCCGACCAGGTCACCGCCTGCCTGCGCACCCTGGTGCGACGCCGGTTGGCCGTCGCCCACCCCGGCTACGACAGCGAACAGCCCGGCGATCAGTGAGGAGCCAGACATGCCCGCTTCCAGCACCGAGACGGTCCTCGATGCGGCCAATCGCCTGTTCGCAGCGATCGAGCGAAGCGACGTCGCCGCGGTTGACGCGATGTGGAGCAACGACATCGCGGTGTGGCGTAGCGGCTCGCGCCGCGACGACGACAAGGCCCGCGCAATGCGGGTCATCGACTGGTTCATCGGCGCGACCACGCAGCGACGCTACGAAATCCTGGATCGGCAGCTCTTCGATGACGGATCCGCGCGGGGCTTCGTTCAGCAGCACATCTTGCACGCCACCGGGCATGCCGGGCAGTCGATCTCGTTGCGGGTCTGCATCGTGATCAGGGTGGGCACGGACGGCCTGATCGAGCGGATCGACGAATACTTCGACCCCGCCGGGATCGCGCCGCTGCTGAACTAGCGCTACATTCGCCACGACACATTGGGGGTGACAATGACGACTTTGGAGACACTGCTTCACGATCCCGACATGGCCGGCGTGTGGAACCTGGCCCAGGATCGCTCGGCCATCACTTTCAAGATCAGGAACATGTGGGGCCTGGTCAACGTCAAGGGCCGCTTCACCGATTTCACCGGCGACGGCCAACTGACCGGCAAGGGAGCGGTTTTCGGCCGCGTGGACATCCGGACGGCCTCGCTGGACACCGGCATCGGCCGTCGCGACAAACACCTGCGCTCGGCCGACTTCTTCGACGTCGACCGCTTCGCGGAGATCAGCATCGTCGTCACGGCGGTGCAGCCGACCAAGGGCAAGGCGGCCGACCTGCGGACCACATTCACCATCAAGGGCGTCACCGCGGAAGTGCAGTTGCCGGTCACGATCTGCGAACTCGACGACGGCTCGATCCGAATCACCGGTGAGACCAAGCTCGATCGGGACCGATTCGACCTGGGTTGGAACCGGCTCGGCATGGTGGGCTCGACGGCAACGGTCGCGGCCGACGCCATCTTCGTGCGGGTATCGCAGTAGGGAATTCCGCGGGCACCCCGCTGAACCCGGTGCGACACCAGTAGCATCTGCACCGTGCCCGACTCCACCATCGCCCTGCGGATCCTCGTCTACAGCAGCAACGTCCAAACCCGCGAGCGGGTCATGCGGGCGCTGGGCAAGCAGCTGCACCCCGATCTGCCCGAATTGAGCTACGTCGAGGTGGCGACCGGGCCCATGGTGGTGGCGACGATGGACAAGGGCGGCATCGACTTGGCCATCCTGGACGGTGAGGCCACCCCGACCGGCGGTATGGGAATCGCGAAGCAGCTCAAAGACGAACTCGAGACCTGCCCACCTCTGGTGGTGCTGACCGGGCGACCCGACGATGCGTGGTTGGCCTCCTGGTCGCGGGCCGAGGGCGCGGTGCCGCATCCCATCGACCCCATCCTGCTGGGCCGCACGGTGCTCAGCCTGCTGCGCGCCCCGGTTCGCTGATTCTTTCCATGCCGCGGCTTTGCCGCGACGGTTGATTGCCGGCCGCCGAACGCGGCAGTCCTGACTACTTCGGCCGCCGACGCCACCGCGACGGTCGCCAGTCGCGACGTTGCTGACGACGGGCCATCCGCCCTGGCGACGCCGCTGATCTTTGGTGCCGCAGCGATCGGCGCGGTCGCGCCTTTGCTGGTGCTCGTCTAGCGGCTGGCGCGGCGGATCGCGTCCGGCGGTGAGCGTTGGTTGCACCGGCTATCGAGTTTGCACAGCACAGCGCGACATGGCGCCGCCAATACTGCAAAACGCCCACCCCGGGCAAGCGCGCCGCACGCCGCGACGCTATGTTGTAAATCACTGTGACGGGCCTCAGACCCGGTTCGTCACAGCAGCCCGGTTACCGCCTGGCCGCTGCAGGCGGCTCGTACGACGGATCATGGAGCGAGTTGAACGTCTACATACCCATCCTGGTGCTAGGCGCCATTGCCGCTGCGTTCGCCGTGGGCTCGGTGGCGATCGCGAGCCTGGCCGGCCCGTCACGTTTCAACAAGTCGAAGATGTCGGCCTACGAGTGCGGGATCGAACCCACCGAGACATCGGTGAGCGGCCCGCATGCGACGGCCGGGCAGCGCTTTCCGGTGAAGTACTACCTCACCGCGATGCTGTTCATCGTCTTCGACATCGAAATCGTGTTCCTGTATCCGTGGGCGGTCAGCTATGACTCGCTGGGCACGTTCGCTCTGATCGAAATGGTGATTTTCATGCTGACGGTTTTCGTGGCCTACGCCTATGTGTGGCGCCGCGGCGGCCTGACGTGGGATTGAGGTAAGACGTGGGTCTTGAGGAACAGCTGCCCGGCGGGATCCTGCTGTCAACAGTCGAGAAGGTCGCGGGCTACGTCCGCAAGAACTCACTGTGGCCGGCGACGTTCGGGTTGGCCTGCTGCGCCATCGAGATGATGGCAACGGCCGGGCCAAGATTCGACATCGCACGGTTCGGGATGGAGCGATTCTCGGCCACCCCCCGGCAGGCCGATCTGATGATCGTCGCCGGGCGGGTCAGCCAGAAGATGGCTCCCGTGCTGCGACAGATCTACGACCAGATGGCCGAGCCGAAATGGGTGCTGGCCATGGGCGTGTGCGCGTCATCCGGCGGCATGTTCAACAACTACGCGGTCGTGCAGGGCGTCGATCACGTGGTCCCGGTGGACATCTACCTGCCCGGCTGCCCGCCGCGACCGGAAATGCTGTTGTACGCAATCCTCAAGCTGCACGAGAAGATTCAGGAGATGCCGCTGGGCGTCAACCGGGAAACCGCCATCGCCGAAGCCGAGCAGGCGGCGCTGTCGGCCCGGCCCACGATCGAGATGCGCGGACTGCTGCGATGAGCTCACCGGACCAGGACCCCAGAGAAGCAATCAGCCGTGCCGACGAAGAAGTCATCGACGTGCGGCGCGGGATGTTCGGCGCCAAGGGCTCGGGTGACACGTCCGGTTACGGACGGCTGGTGCGCGAGGTCCTGCTGCCGGGCAGCAGCCCGCGGCCCTACGGCGGCTACTTCGACGAGGTGGTCGACGCACTGGCCGCGGCGTTGAGCCAGGCCAACGTCGAATTCACCGACGCCATCGAGAAAGTCGTGGTGTACCGCGACGAGCTGACCTTGCACGTGCGACGCGACGCGCTGGAGCAGGTCGCTCACCAGCTGCGCGACGACCCGAGGCTGCGCTTCGAAATGTGCCTGGGTGTCAGCGGGGTGCACTACCCGCACGAGACGGGACGCGAACTGCACGCGGTGTATCCGTTGCAGTCGATCACGCACAATCGCCGCGTCCGCCTGGAAGTGTCTGCGCCCGACGGTGATCCGCATATTCCCTCGCTGTTCCGGATCTATCCGACCACCGACTGGCACGAGCGCGAGACCTACGACTTCTTCGGAATCATCTTCGATGGGCACCCCTCGCTGACCCGCATCGAGATGCCCGACGACTGGCACGGGCACCCCCAGCGCAAGGACTACCCCCTCGGCGGGATTCCGGTCGAATACAAAGGCGCACAGATACCCCCGCCCGACGAGCGGAGAGCGTACAACTGATGAGCACCACCACTGAATCGACGCACGACGGCGCCGGCGAGACCTTCGTGGTCGCCGGCGGCCAGGACTGGGACAAGGTCGTCGAGGCCGCCCGCGGGGTTGATCCCGGCGAACGCATCATCGTCAACATGGGGCCGCAGCATCCGTCCACGCACGGGGTATTGCGGCTGATCCTGGAAATCGAGGGCGAGACGGTCACCGACGCCCGTTGCGGCATCGGGTATTTGCACACCGGCATCGAGAAGAACCTCGAATACCGCTACTGGACCCAGGGTGTCACGTTCGTGACCCGGATGGATTACCTCTCACCGTTTTTCAACGAGACGGCCTACTGCCTGGGTGTGGAGAAACTGCTCGGCATCACCGATCAGATTCCGGAGCGCGTCAACGTCATCCGGGTGATGATGATGGAGCTCAACCGGATCTCGTCGCATCTGGTGGCGCTGGCGACCGGCGGCATGGAACTGGGCGCCATGACCCCGATGTTCGTCGGATTCCGGGGTCGCGAGATCGTGCTGACCCTGTTCGAGTTGATCACCGGCCTGCGGATGAACAGCGCCTACATCCGCCCCGGCGGTGTGGCGCAGGACCTGCCGCCCAACGCGGAGGCCGAGATCGTCGAGGGCCTCAAGAAACTCAGGCAGGTGCTGCGCGAAATGGGCGGCCTGCTCAACGAGAACGCCATCTGGAAGGCCCGCACCCAGGACGTCGGATACCTGGACCTGACCGGCTGCATGGCGCTGGGCATCACGGGCCCCATTCTGCGCGCCACCGGGTTGCCGCACGATCTGCGTAAGAGCGAACCGTACTGCGGATATGAAAACTACGAATTCGACGTAATCACCGAAGACACGTGTGATGCTTACGGGCGCTACATGATTCGTGTCAACGAGATGTGGGAGTCGATCAAGATCGTCGAGCAGTGTCTGGACAAGCTGAAGCCCGGCCCGACCATGGTCGAGGACCGCAAGATCGCCTGGCCGGCTGACTTGAAGGTGGGCCCCGATGGCATGGGCAACTCACAGGAACACATCGCCAAGATCATGGGCGGCTCGATGGAGGCGTTGATCCACCACTTCAAACTGGTCACCGAGGGCATTAGGGTTCCCGCCGGCCAGGTCTACACGGCCGTCGAATCGCCGCGCGGGGAGCTGGGTGTGCACATGGTGAGCGACGGCGGCACCCGGCCCTACCGGGTGCACTACCGAGACCCCTCGTTCACGAATCTGCAGTCGGTGGCGGCGATGTGCGAAGGCGGCATGGTCGCCGACCTGATCACCGCGGTCGCCAGCATCGACCCGGTCATGGGCGGGGTGGACCGGTGACCGGGCCGCAGGGACAGCCGGTCTTCATCCGGCTCGGCCCGCCGCCCGAGGAGCCCAACGCGTTCGTCATCGAGGGCGCGCCCAAGACGTATCCACCCGAGGTGCGGGCCCGGCTGGAGGTCGACGCCAAGGAGATCATCGGCCGCTACCCCAGCAAGCGCTCGGCGCTGTTGCCGTTACTGCACCTGGTGCAATCTCAGGATTCCTACCTGACACCGGCGGGTCTGGAGTTCTGCGGCGAGCAGCTGGGGCTCACCGGGGCCGAGGTGTCCGCGGTCGCGAGCTTCTACACCATGTATCGGCGCGGCCCCACCGGCGATTACCTGGTCGGTGTCTGCACAAACACGTTGTGCGCCATCATGGGTGGCGACGCCATCTTCGATTCCCTGAAGGAACACCTGGGCATCGGGAACGACGAGACCACCGCCGACGGCTCGGTCACGCTGCAACACATCGAATGCAACGCCGCCTGCGATTACGCACCGGTGGTGATGGTGAACTGGGAATTCTACGACAACCAGACTTGCGCGTCGGCGCGCGAACTCGTCGATTCGTTGCGTTCCGGCGAGCCGCGCCCGCCCACGCGCGGCGCCCCGCTGTGCGCCTTCCGCGAGACGTCGCGCATCCTGGCAGGTCTGCCCGACGAGCGTCCCGACCAGGGGCAGGGCGGCGCCGGAGCGGCCACCCTGGCCGGGCTGAAGGTGGCCAGGGAACACGGTATGCAGGCGCCCAGCGCGCCGGAAGGCCAGTGATGACAACGACTTCTGACACTTCACAGGCGACGCCGCTGACGCCGGTCATCAGCCGGTTCTGGGACGACCCCGAGTCGTGGACCCTCGAGACCTACCATCGCCACGGCGGGTACGAGGCGATGAAGAAGGCGCTGGCGATGGAGCCCGACGCGGTGATCGGGGTGGTGAAGGACTCCGGGCTGCGCGGCCGCGGCGGCGCGGGATTCTCCACCGGCACGAAGTGGTCGTTCATCCCGCAGGGCGACACCGGCGCGGCCGCCAAACCGCATTACCTGGTGGTCAACGCCGACGAGTCGGAACCCGGTACGTGCAAAGACATTCCGCTGATGCTGGCGACACCGCACGTTTTGGTCGAAGGCGTCATCATCGCCGCGTACGCGATCCGTGCCAGCCACGCGTTCATCTATGTGCGCGGCGAGGTGCTGCCGGTCCTGCGCCGCCTGCAGAACGCGGTGGCCGAGGCGTATGCCGCCGGCTACCTGGGCCGCGACATCAACGGCTCGGGCTTCGACCTCGAGCTGGTGGTGCACGCGGGTGCCGGCGCCTACATCTGCGGTGAGGAAACCGCGCTGCTGGATTCGCTCGAAGGCCGGCGCGGCCAGCCGCGGCTGCGTCCGCCGTTCCCCGCCGTGGCGGGGCTGTACGGCTGTCCCACGGTGATCAACAACGTCGAGACCATCGCGAGCGTGCCGTCGATCATCGGCAACGGTGTGGACTGGTTCCGCTCGATGGGCAGCGAGAAATCCCCTGGCTTCACGCTGTATTCGTTGTCCGGCCACGTCGCCCGGCCCGGCCAGTACGAGGCCCCGCTGGGAATCACGTTGCGGGAGTTGCTCGCCTACGCCGGTGGTGTGCGGGCAGGCCATCGGCTCAAGTTCTGGACGCCGGGCGGATCGTCGACCCCATTGCTGACCGACGAGCACCTCGACGTGCCGTTGGATTACGAGGGCGTCGGCGGCGTCGGCTCGATGCTGGGCACCAAGGCGCTGGAGATCTTCGACGAGACCACGTGCGTGGTGCGTGCCGTGCGCCGCTGGACCTACTTCTACAAGCACGAGTCGTGCGGAAAGTGCACGCCGTGCCGTGAGGGCACCTTCTGGCTCGACCAGATCTACGAGCGGCTGGAAACCGGCAAGGGCACCGGCGAGGACATCCAGAAGCTGCTGGACATCTCCGACACCATCCTCGGAAAGTCGTTCTGCGCGTTGGGCGATGGTGCGGCCAGCCCGGTGATGTCGTCGATCAAGTATTTCCGCGACGAATACGTCGCGCACGTCGAGGGCGGCGGATGCCCCTTCGATCCACGAGACTCCATGCTGACGGCGGAGCGCGAGAGCGCGAAAGGTTAGGAAGCCGATGACCCGCGCCGGTGACGATGCAGAGCGAAGCGATGAGAAGGAGCGGCGCTCATGACTAGTGCGGCCAAGACCGAAACCGGCGACGAGGTGCGCCCGCCGGACATGGTGACGCTGACCATCGACGGCAACGAAATCAGCGTTCCCAAGGGCACTCTGGTGATCCGGGCCGCCGAATTGATGGGCATCCAGATCCCGCGGTTCTGCGATCACCCGCTGCTCGAGCCGGTCGGCGCATGCCGGCAGTGCCTGGTCGAGGTCGAAGGCCAGCGCAAGCCGATGGCCTCGTGCACCACGGTCGCCACCGACGACATGGTGGTGCGCACCCAGCTCACGTCGGAGGCCGCCGACAAGGCCCAGCACGGCGTGATGGAGCTGCTGCTCATCAACCACCCGCTGGACTGCCCGATGTGCGACAAGGGCGGCGAATGCCCGCTGCAGAACCAGGCAATGTCCAACGGCCGCACCGATTCTCGCTTCACCGATGTCAAGCGTACCTTCGCCAAGCCGATCAACATTTCCTCGCAGGTGCTGCTGGACCGGGAGCGCTGCATCCTGTGCGCGCGCTGCACCCGGTTCTCCGAGCAGATCGCCGGGGACCCCTTCATCGACATGCAGGAGCGGGGCGCCCTGCAGCAGGTCGGCATCTACGCCAACGAGCCGTTCGACTCCTACTTTTCGGGCAACACGGTGCAGATCTGCCCGGTCGGCGCGCTGACCGGGTCCTCGTACCGGTTCCGGGCCCGCCCGTTCGACTTGGTCTCCAGCCCCAGCGTCTGCGAGCACTGCGCTTCCGGATGCGCGCAGCGCACCGATCACCGCCGCGGCAAGGTGCTGCGCCGGCTGGCCGGCGACGACCCCGAGGTCAACGAGGAGTGGAACTGCGACAAGGGCCGGTGGGCATTCACCTACGGCACCCAGCCCGACGTGATCACCACTCCCCTGATCCGCGACGCCGACGGCTCGCTGCAGCCGGCCTCGTGGTCGCACGCGATCGCCGTCGCGACGAAGGGCCTCGAAGCGGCGCGCGGCCGCACGGGGGTTCTGGTCGGCGGCCGGGCGACTTTCGAAGACGCCTACGCCTACTCCAAGTTCGCGCGAATCGTGCTGGACACCAACGATATCGACTTCCGCGCCCGCCCCAGTTCGGCCGAGGAGGCCGACTTCCTGGGCGCCCGCATCGCGGGCAAGCCGATCACCGTCAGCTACGCCGATCTGGAATCGGCGCCCGTCGTCGTGCTGGTCGGATTCGAGCCGGAGGACGAGTCGCCCATCGTCTTCCTGCGGCTGCGCAAGGCGGCCCGCAAGCACGGGTTGCCGGTCTACGCCATCGCGCCGTTCGCCACCAGCGCGCTGACCAAGATGTCCGGGCGGCTGATCAAAGCCGTTCCCGGCGCCGAGGCTTCGGCGCTCGACGGGTTGGCCACCGGCGAGGTGGGCGATCTGCTCTCCACCGCGGGCGCGGTCATCATGGTCGGCGAGCGGCTGGCCACGGTGCCGGGCGGTTTGTCGGCGGCGGTCCGCCTGGCCGACACCACCGGCGCCCGCCTGGCCTGGGTGCCGCGGCGTGCCGGTGAGCGCGGCGCGCTGGAGGCCGGTGCGCTGCCGGGGCTGCTGCCCGGTGGCCGTCCGGTCAATGACGAGACCGCCCGCGCGCAGGTCGCCCAGACGTGGAACGTGTCCGAATTGCCTTCCGGCAGTGGGCGTGACGCCGACGCGATCCTGGCCGCCGCCACCGACGGCACGCTGGGCGCGCTGCTGGTGGGCGGTGTCGAGCCCGAAGACTTCACCGACCCTCAGGCGGTGCTCGCGGCGCTGGACGGCGTCGGCTTCGTGGTCAGCCTGGAGTTGCGGCACAGCGCCGTCACCGATCGCGCCGACGTCGTCTTCCCGGTCGCGTCGACGACGCAGAAGGCCGGGGCATTCGTCAACTGGGAGGGCCGCTTCCGGCCGTTCGAAGCGGCCCTGCGCACCACTCAGGACGCCAGCCAGTCCGACCACCAGGTGCTGGACACGCTGGCCGACGAGATGGGCGTGTATCTGGGCATGTCCACCGTCGCCGCGGCCCGCGAGGAAATGGCCGCGCTGCGGCACTGGGACGGCAAGCGCGCGGCAAGCCCGAACGTCGCGGCCCCGGAACCGGCCCAGCCCGCCTCGGGCGAGGCGGTATTGGCCGGCTGGCGGATGCTGCTGGACGACGGCCGAATGCAGGACGGCGAACCACATCTGGCGGGCACGGCCCGCAAACCCGTCGCTCGGCTGTCCGCCGACACGGCAGCCGAGATCGGCGCCGCCGACGGTGACGCGGTCACGGTCAGCACGTCACACGGATCCATCAGCCTGCCGTTGGTGATCACCGACATGCCCGACCGGGTGGTGTGGCTCCCGGTGAACTCGCCCGGCTCGGCGGTGCATCGCCAACTCGGCGTATCGGTTGGCAGCCCAGTCAAGATCGGAGTTGGCAAATGACCGGCCTGACCGCCTTCGGGCACGACACCTGGTGGTTGGTGCTCGGCAAGGCGCTGGCGATCTTCGTGTTCCTCATGCTGAACGTGCTCGTCGCGATCCTGCTGGAACGCAAGATTCTCGGCTGGATGCAGCTGCGGCCCGGTCCCAACCGGGCGGGGCCGTGGGGTGTCCTGCAGAGCCTGGCCGACGGAATCAAGTTGGCGCTCAAGGAAACCATCACCCCGGGTGGGGTCGACAAGTTCGTCTACTTCGCCGCGCCGGTCATCTCCACGATTCCGGCGTTCACCGCCTTCGCGTTCATCCCGTTCGGTCCGGTGGTGTCGGTGTTCGGCCACCGCACACCGCTGCAGCTGACCGACCTGCCGGTCGCCGTGCTGTTCATCCTGGGGCTGTCGGCGATCGGCGTGTACGGAATCGTGCTGGGCGGTTGGGCTTCCGGGTCCACCTACCCGCTGCTGGGCGGGGTGCGCTCCACCGCCCAGGTCATCTCCTACGAGGTGGCGATGGGGCTGTCGTTCGCCGCGGTGTTCCTCTACGCCGGCACCATGTCGACCTCGCAGATCGTCGCCGCGCAGGACCGGGTCTGGTACGTGTTCCTGCTGCTGCCGTCGTTCGTCATCTACCTCATCTCGATGGTCGGTGAAACCAACCGGGCGCCTTTCGATTTGCCCGAGGCCGAGGGTGAGCTGGTCGCCGGATTCCACACCGAGTACTCGTCGCTGAAGTTCGCGATGTTCATGCTGGCCGAGTACGTCAACATGATGACGGTCTCCTCTCTGGCCACCGTCCTGTTCTTCGGCGGCTGGCACGCGCCGTGGCCGCTGAACATGTGGGCCGGCGCCAACACCGGCTGGTGGCCGGTGCTCTGGTTCACCGCGAAGATGTGGACCTTCCTGTTCGTGTACTTCTGGCTGCGGGCGTCGCTGCCCCGGCTGCGCTACGACCAGTTCATGGGGCTGGGCTGGAAGCTGCTGATTCCGGCTTCTCTGGTCTGGGTGCTGATCGCCGCCGTCGTTCGCACGCTGCAGAACCAGGGCTATCAGCACTGGACCCCGATCCTGGTGATCAGCAGCGTCGTGTTCGCCACCGCGCTCGTGCTGTTGCTGCGAAAGCCGTTCAGCGCGCCGGGCATTCGCGCGCTGGAGAAACAGCTGCGCCGCGAGGCGAAGAAGCTGCCGACCGCACTCGACGCCGGACCCGTATTCCCGACACCGCCGCTGCCAACGAAGGCCCAGAAATCTTTGGCCGCGGCGAGCAAGGAGAAAGCACGTGGCTAAATTCTTGGACGCCGTAGCCGGATTCGGCGTGACGTTCGGATCGATGTTCAAAAGGAATGTCACCGAGGAGTATCCGGAAAAGCCGGGCCCCGTGATGCCGCGCTACCACGGCCGCCACCAGCTGAACCGCTACCCGGACGGTCTGGAGAAGTGCATCGGCTGCGAATTGTGCGCCTGGGCGTGCCCGGCCGATGCGATCTATGTCGAGGGCGCCGACAACACCGAGGAACTCAGGTATTCGCCCGGGGAACGCTACGGCCGCGTCTACCAGATCAACTATTTGCGCTGCATCGGTTGCGGCCTGTGCATCGAGGCGTGCCCCACCCGAGCGCTGACGATGACCAACGACTACGAGATGGCCGACGACAACCGCGCGGACCTGATCTACGAGAAGGATCGCCTATTGGCGCCGCTGCTGCAGGACATGCTCGCGCCGCCGCACCCCAGAACCGAAGGCGCCACCGACAAGGACTACTACCAAGGCAATGTGACCGCACACGGGTTGCGGCAGACCCAGCAGGCCGGAGACTCCCGGTGACCGGATTGGCCGGCCACGCCGTCGTCGTGGCGTCAAGTTTTGCGCAGGACACCATCGTCCGCACCTCCACCGGCGAAGCGGTCGCGTTCTGGGTGCTGGGCGTGCTGGCCGTGATCGGCGCGATCGGGGTGGTCACCGCCGTCAATGCCGTCTACTCGGCGATGTTCCTGGCGATGACCATGATCATCCTGGCGGTCTTCTACATGATCCAGGACGCCCTGTTTCTGGGTGTGGTGCAGGTCGTGGTCTACACCGGCGCGGTGATGATGCTGTTCTTGTTCGTGCTGATGCTCATCGGCGTGGACTCCGCGGAGTCGCTCAAGGAGACGCTGCGCGGTCAGCGCATTGCCGGAGTGGCCGCCGGGATCGGGTTCGGCATCCTGCTCATCGCCGCCATCGGCAACGTGACCACCGGCGGCTTCGCGGGACTGACCACCGCCAACGCCAACGGCAACGTGGAAGGGCTGGCGGCGCTGATCTTTTCGCGGTACCTGTGGGCGTTCGAACTCACCAGCGCGCTGCTGATCACCGCGGCCGTCGGCGCGATGGTGCTGGCCCACCGCGAGCGTTTCGAGCGCCGCAAGACGCAGCGCGAGCTTTCGCAGGAACGGTTCCGGTCCGGCGGGCACCCCACCCCGATGCCCAGTCCCGGTGTGTACGCACGCCACAACGCCGTCGACGTGGCGGCGTTGCTGCCGGACGGCTCGTACTCGAAGCTCTCGGTCTCGCCGATGCTGCAAAGCCGCGGCGCCGACGGCAAGAAGACGCCGTCGACGTCGCCCGAGCCGAGCCCGACTCTCTCCCAAGGTGGTACGTCGTGAATCCGGCCAATTATCTGTACCTTTCGGCACTGCTGTTCACCATCGGGGCCTCCGGTGTGTTGTTGCGCCGCAACGCCATCGTCATGTTCATGTGTGTCGAGCTGATGCTCAACGCGGTCAACCTCGCGTTCGTCACGTTCGCACGGATGCACGGCCACCTGGACGGGCAGATGATCGCGTTCTTCACGATGGTGGTCGCCGCCTGCGAGGTGGTCATCGGGCTGGCCATCATCATGACCATCTTCCGCACCCGCAAATCGGCGTCCGTCGACGACGCGAACCTACTCAAAGGCTGAAGACGCCAACATGACTCAATACACTGCGCTGCTGGTCGCGCTGCCCTTGGCGGGCGCCGCAATCCTGCTGTTCGGCGGGCGACGCACCTACCGGTGGGGGCATTGGCTGGGCTGCGCCACAGCCCTCGCGGCGTTCGGGGTGGGCCTGAGCCTGCTCTCGGAGCTGCTCGGCCGCGCGGCCGACGACCGCGTCATCCACCAGAGGGTGTTCAGCTGGATCCCGGTCGGCCAGCTCCAGGTCGACCTCGGGCTGCAAATCGACCAACTGTCGGTGTGTTTCGTGCTGCTGATCTCCGGCGTCGGGTCGCTGATCCACATCTATTCGGTCGCCTACATGGCCGAAGACCCGGACCGCCGCAGGTTTTTCGGCTACCTCAATCTGTTCCTGGCGTCGATGCTGCTGCTGGTCGTCGCCGACAACTACGTGGTGCTCTACGTCGGCTGGGAGGGTGTCGGCCTGGCGTCCTACCTGCTGATCGGGTTCTGGTACCACAAGCCCACGGCGGCCACCGCGGCCAAGAAGGCGTTCGTGATGAACCGGGTCGGCGACGCCGGGCTGGCACTGGGAATGTTCTCGATGTTCAGCACTTTCGGCACCCTGTCGTACGCCGGGGTGTTCGCCGGCGCGCCCGCCGCCGGGCACGGTGCGCTGACCGCCATGGGATTGCTGTTACTGCTGGGCGCCTGCGCCAAGTCCGCCCAGGTCCCGCTGCAGGCATGGCTGGGTGACGCCATGGAGGGCCCCACCCCGGTGTCCGCGCTGATCCACGCCGCCACCATGGTGACGGCCGGCGTGTATCTGATCGTGCGATCGAATCCGTTGTACAACCTGTCCCCCGACGCCCGGCTGGCCGTGGTCATCGTGGGCGCGGTCACGTTGTTGCTCGGGGCGTTCATCGGCTGCGCCAAGGACGACATCAAGCGGGCGCTGGCGGCGTCGACGATGAGCCAGATCGGCTACATGGTGCTGGCGGCGGGCCTCGGCCCGGCCGGCTACGCCTTCGCGATCATGCATCTGCTCACCCACGGCTTCTTCAAGGCCGGGTTGTTCCTCGGCTCCGGCGCGGTGATTCACGCGATGCACGAAGAACAGGACATGCGCCGCTACGGCGGTTTGCGTGCGGCGCTGCCCATCACGTTCGTCACCTTCGGTCTGGGTTACCTCGCGATCATCGGCGTGCCGCCCTTCGCGGGCTACTTCTCCAAGGACGCCATCATCGAGGCGGCGCTGGCCTCGGGTGGCATCCGGGGCTACCTGCTGGGTGGCGCCGCGCTGCTGGGCGCCGGCGTCACCGCCTTCTACATGACGCGGGTGATGCTGATGACGTTCTTTGGCAAGAAGCGCTGGGGCCCCGGCGCCCACCCGCACGAGGCACCCGCCCTGATGACGTGGCCGATGATTCTGCTCGCCGTCGGCTCGGTGTTCTCCGGTGGCCTGCTGGCGGTAGGCGGCACCCTGCAAAGCTGGCTCGAACCCGTCGTCGGAAAGCACGAGGAAGCCACCCGCGCGTTCCCTGTCTGGGTCAGCTCCGCGCTGGCGCTGGGTGTCGTGGTCATCGGCATCGCGGTGGCCTACCGGTTGTACGCGAAGGCTCCGATCCCCCGGGTGGCTCCGCTGTCCGTGTCGGCGCTGACGACGGCGGTGCGTAAGGACTTCTACGGCGACGCCTTCAACGAAGAGGTCTTCATGCGCCCGGGCGCGCAGCTGACCCAGGCGCTCGTCGACGTCGACAACGCGGGTGTCGACGGCTCGGTCAACGCGCTTGCGGCGCTGGTGAGTTCGACGTCAAACCGGCTGCGGGGGCTGCAAACCGGCTTCGCCCGCAACTACGCGCTGTCGATGCTCACGGGCGCGGTCCTGGTGATCGCGCTGATCCTGGCGGTGAGGCTGTGGTGATTCGCGGCGGCGAGATGCGGTCCCAAGCGATGAAAAGGAGCGGCGCTGGTGAATAGCGTTCCATGGCTGAGCGTGCTGTGGCTGGTGCCGCTGGCCGGCTCCGTGCTGATCATTGTGATGCCGCCCGGGCTCCGCCAGCTCGCCAAGTGGACCGGCCTGGTCTTCGGCGTCGCCACCCTGGCGGTGGCGGTCGTCGTCACCCTCGGGTTCAAGACCGGCGGCGCGCCTTACCAATTCGTCGAAAGCCACCAGTGGATCCCGGCGTTCGGCGCCGGCTACACCCTCGGCGTCGACGGCATCGCGGTGGTGCTGGTGCTGCTGACCGCGGTGTTGATTCCGGTGCTGCAGGTGGCCGGCTGGAACGACGGGGATGCTGACGACCCGCTGTGCCCGGCTTCGCCGCGCTTGCGATCGTCAGGTGGGGGCGAGGGCACCCGGAGCGTCCACGCCTACATCGCCCTGACGCTCGCCATCGAATCCATGGTGCTGATCTCGGTCGTCGCCCTTGACGTGCTGCTGTTCTACGTCTTCTTCGAGGCCATGCTCATCCCGATGTACTTCCTGATCGGGGGTTTCGGCGGCGGGCCTGGCAGGTCGCGCGCGGCCGTGAAGTTCTTGTTGTACAACCTGTTCGGCGGTCTGATCATGCTCGCCGCGGTGATCGGCCTGTATGTGGTGACCTCGGAGCACGGTTCGGGCACCTTCGACTTCCGCGAGATCGTCGCCGGCGTCGCCTCGGGCCGCTACGGCGCCGACTCGGCGGTGTTCAAGGCGCTGTTCGGAGGCTTCATGTTCGCGTTCGCGATCAAGGCCCCGCTCTGGCCGTTCCACCGCTGGCTGCCCGACGCCGCCGTCGAGGCCACCCCGGCGACCGCGGTGCTGATGATGGCGGTCATGGACAAGGTCGGCACCTTCGGCATGCTGCGCTACTGCTTGCAGCTGTTCCCCGGCGCCTCAACGTATTTCCGCCCGCTGATCGTCGTGCTGGCGGTCATCGGGGTGGTCTACGGCGCGATCGTTGCCATCGGCCAGACCGACATCATGCGGCTGATCGCCTACACCTCGATCTCGCACTTCGGGTTCATCATCCTGGGCATCTTCGTGATGACCAGTCAGGGGCAGAGCGGGTCGACGCTGTACATGCTCAACCACGGGCTGTCCACCGCCGCGGTATTCCTGATCGCCGGATTCCTGATATCGCGGCACGGCAGCCGGTCGATCGCCGACTACGGCGGCGTGCAGAAGGTGGCGCCCATACTGGCCGGCACCTTCCTGGTTTCGGCCATGGCCACGCTGTCGCTGCCGGGGCTGGCGCCGTTCATCAGCGAATTCCTGGTCCTGCTGGGCACTTTCAACCGGTACTGGCTGGCCGCCGCGTTCGGGGTCACCGCGTTGGTGCTCTCGGCGGTCTACATGTTGTGGCTGTACCAGAGGGTGATGACCGGGCCGGTGCTCACCGGCAACGAGAAGATCGGGGATCTGCGCGCACGCGAATTGATCGTCGTCGCACCGCTGGTCGCGCTGCTGCTGGTGCTCGGCATTTATCCAAAGCCGGTGCTCGACATCATCAATCCCGCCGTCGAGAACACCATGACCACCATCGGCCAGCATGACCCCAAGCCGACCGTCCCGGTGGGAACACCCAGACCGGCCGACCTACACCGGACCGCCGAAGGACCGCGATGACCCTCCCTACCCCGAGCATCCAGTACTTCCTGCTGAGCCCGACGCTCATCGTGTTCGGCGTCGCGGTGGTGTGTGTCCTCGCAGAGGCATTCCTGCCCAGGCGAATTCGCTACACCGCACAGGTGACGCTCTCGCTTGGCGGATTGATCGCGGCGTTCGTCGCGGTCGTCGCCGTGAGCCGCTCGATCCAAAGCTCGGGCCGCGTCGCGGTGTTAGGCGCCATGGCCATCGACCGCCCGACGCTGTATCTGCAGGGCACCGTGCTGCTGGTCGCGGTGATGGCGGTCGTGTTCATCGCCGAACGCACGCAGGCCAGGGCGGACAACAGGGTGTCCGTGGGAGTCGGCACGGCCGGCTCGGGCGGCCTGGACTCCTTTACGCCGCAGGCATCGGCGGTGCCCGACAGCGACGCCGAGCGCGAGGCCGAGCGGGCCGGGGCCGCCCAGACGGAGTTGTTCCCGCTGGCGCTGCTGTCGGTCGGCGGCATGATGGTCTTTCCCGCGTCCAATGACCTGTTGACCATGTTCGTCGCGCTGGAAGTGTTGTCGCTGCCGCTGTACCTGATGTGCGGCCTGGCTCGTCACCGCCGCCTGCTCTCCCAGGAAGCGGCGATGAAGTACTTTCTGCTGGGCGCATTTTCGTCGGCATTCTTCCTGTACGGTGTCGCCCTGCTCTACGGCGCGACCGGCACGCTGCTGCTGACCGGTATCCGCGATGCGCTTGCCGCGCGGGGGGACACCTCGATGGCGCTGGTCGGGGTCGCGCTGCTGTCGGTCGGCCTGCTGTTCAAGGTCGGCGCCGTTCCGTTCCACTCGTGGATTCCGGATGTGTACCAGGGCGCGCCCACCCCCATCACCGGGTTCATGGCGGCGGCCACCAAGGTTGCGGCTTTCGGTGCGCTGCTTCGTGTTATCTACGTGGCCCTGCCGCCGCTGCACGATCAGTGGCGCCCGGTGCTGTGGACCATCTCCATCCTGACCATGGCGGTCGGCACCATCACCGCGGTGAATCAGACCGACGTCAAACGCATGCTGGCCTACTCGTCGGTCGCCCACGTCGGGTTCATCCTCACCGGCGTCATCGCGGACAACCACACGGGCCTGTCCGCCACGCTGTTCTATCTGCTGGCCTACAGCTTCAGCACCGTCGGCGCGTTCGCCATCGTCGGCCTGATCCGCGACCCCGACGGGGTCGAGGACGCGACGCTCTCCCACTGGGCGGGGCTGGGTCAGCGCTCACCCATTGTGGGCGTGATGTTTTCGATGTTCTTGTTGGCGTTCGCCGGTATCCCCCTAACGAGTGGATTCGTCAGCAAGCTCGCCGTCTTCAAGGCCGCCGCCCAGGGCGGCGCCGCGCCGCTGGTGATCGTCGGTGTGGTCGCCAGTGGGGTCGCCGCCTACTTCTACGTGCGGGTGATCGTGTCGATGTTCTTCACCGAGGCGACCGAGGACACCCCGCTGGTGGTGGCGCCGGGCATCTTGAGCAAGGCCGCCATCGCGGCGTGTGCCGCGGTCACCGTCGTGCTCGGCATCTTCCCGCAGCCGCTGCTCGATCTCGCCGACCAGGCCGCCCAGCTGCTGCACTGAGGAAGCCTGCCGAATTCGCAGAACCGTGTTTCTCGCTGACGGCTGCAAGCGCTCGCCTGCTACCCAGTTCTGCGCGCGAGGTCGTCGCGCGCAGACTTTGCCTGTTCGGGCGTCAACAGCGGATTCGAATAGAGGTCGACCAAGGTGGCCGCGACCCGCAGATCGCCCTCCGCGGTGTTGATGTCCACGCCCAAGCAGCGCGATATGTGATCGTGGAGCAACGGCACCGCAAGAGCCATTGCGGTGATGAGCGTGGCACGCGACTTGGCGTCGACATCTGCGGGCTCGGCACGATGTTCATCGGCAGAGGCAAGCCATTCCTCGGTCATCGACACCAGTGCGTCGAACAGTTCACCGGCGCCGCCCTCCACCAGGGCGCGGGTGATGTATTCCTGGTATTGCCCAAGAGGAATACGGGCTGAAACGTAGTGCACGTCACCGCGTTTGGCGTTGTCCTGCACCTGGGCGTTCAGGTCGCGCATGGTTTTGACGAGGTAGTCGTCGCACGCTTGACGAAGCTCCTGCTTGGAACCGAAGTGGTGCCGCAGCAGCCCGGACGACACCCCCGCCGCCGCGGCAATGCTGCGGATAGTCGCCCGTTCGTATCCCTTTTCGCCGAACTCGCGCAGCGCTGCATGCCTAATACGGGCGCGGGCAGTGAGATCGTCGGGATCCGTCGTGGTCATCGCCACAGACTACACGATTGGACGATAAACTACACATCTGTATAGTCGAGGACAACCGGTTTTCAAGGAGGCACGGATATGGGTTTTGACACAAGCGCCATCACCACCGAGGAAGAGACCGCATTTTTGACTTTGAAGGCCCGCGCGATCAACAACGGATGGGCACGCCCCATCCTGCCCGACCCAGGTGCCGCCGATGCCGTGAAAAAGATCGACTACGACTTCGACGGCCTAGGACTCGTGACGCCCGTGGTTTGTCAAACATCCTTGCGCGCAAAACTTCTCGACGACCGTGTGCGTGCATTCACCGCCCAATACGCCGATGCCGTGGTGGTCGATCTGGGCGCTGGGCTAGACGACGGGTACGCCCGTGTCGATCCGCCGGACACCGTCGACTGGTACAGCGTCGAGCTGCCCGGGCTGGCTGCCCTGCGCGACAAAGTGATGCCACCGGGTCCTCACGAACACACCATCGGAATCTCCGTGACCGACCCTGACTGGATATCGGAGATCCCGGCGAACCGCCCCGCCATCGTCGTCGCCGACGGATTGTTCCCCTTCCTCGACAAGGAGCAGATCATCGCGGTGATGCGCGCGATCACCGACCACTTCCCCGCCGGACAACTGGCGTTCAACGACTACGGACGCATGGTGATCGGCGTGTGGATCTCAAAGCTCTTCCCGCAGCAGATGTTCAAGAAGGTAAACCAGCTCCGTGCGTTCGAGGGTTACAACGACCCCCACACGCCGGAACGCTGGAACCCCAAACTCAAGCTGGTTGAGGAGACCAGCCTGACGAGTGTGCCCGAGGTGGACCTATTTCCGACGTGGTTGCGAATCTCGACACGGATGGCGGGGTGGAGCAAGTCGACCGCACGGTCCGCGCGCATCCTGAGATTCAGCTTTTAGTACCTCCGGAGTGCACCAGTGCCCCTGCGTTTCCTCCGGCGCCGGTGGTCAGCCCATGAACGGCCGGATGGCCAGCAAGTAGATCACCAATGCTCCCACCGGGGCCACCAACGGCAACCACGGCAGCTGCAAGGGAAACGACGTCGCAACCAGTCCGGCGCACGTAAACCCCACGGCGCCAACGGCCGTCGGCCAGCTGTCCAGCACCACCGGGGCCGCCGCGCCGACCGCGTGTCGGCACACCAGGTAGGCGGCGGCGCACAGTCCGGACAGCGCGACGAAGATCAGCGGCGGGTCGGTCAGCGTCACGGTGATCGCCGCCAGCAGCACGGCGACCGTTGCGGCGCGCCGGAGTACGGTGCCCACCGCGACCGCGATCAGCCCCGCCACCCAGGCGGCCACCGCGGGGCCCCGCCAACCGTCGGCCGCCAGCCCCACCATCAGCAGGCCGAAACACGTCGCGAATGCCGGCGCCCACACCCGCGCCGGCGCCGCCGTACCGGCGCTACCCACGCAGCCTCCCCCGCACCCGCCGGCGGCGATCCGGCAACACCCCCATCGACTGCTCCAGGCCGCTGTCGCCCCGCCACGACACGATGTCGACGCCGATGGTGGCCATGTCGCGGTACATCGCGGAGCGCTGCAGCGCCCACATCCGATCCACCAAGGGATCCTGTTCGTCTTCGAACGGCGAACTGTCCAGGATGTCGACCGCCAGCACGACATGACCGCGCTTGCGCAGATTGATGAGGGCCAAGGCGAATTCGGTGTCGAGCAGGGTGGAGAACGCGATGACGATCGCGCCGGCGGGAACCGCCGCGCGCGGCGCCAGCGTGCCCGTGGTGTGTTCGAATCGGTCGCCGGCGTTCAGGACGGTGTCGAGCACCCGATAGAACTGGCGCTGCCCGATGTCCGCACCCAGCCAGCGCGGGTGGTTGCCCCCGAGAGCGACGATGCCGGCCCTATCGCCATGGCGCAACGCGGTTTGCACCACCTGCGCGGCCCCGCGCACGACCCGCTCGGTGGCCTCGGTCGCCGGACCCGCGGGCTGGCGATACCCGTCGATCAAGACGACGACGTCGGCGGCGCGGTCGGTCAACCGCTGCGTCACATGCAGTTGGCCGCGGCGCGCGCTCACCGGCCAATTCACCGCGCGCAGTTGGTCGCCGGGCACGTAGGGGCGGATGTCGGCGTATTCCACCCCGGGCCCGATATGGCGGGTCAGGTGGGCGCCCAACCGGTCGAGCAGTTCGGTCTGCGGGATGGGCGTCGGCTGCGGCGGCGTCAACGGAAACACGATGACCTCGGCGGCCCCGACGGTGGCCGTTCCGGTGAGCAGCCCGCCGCGGGCGACGACGTCGACGCGGGCACCGATGGCATACCGGCCCCAGCGCCGCGCGGTCGCCGTGATGGTCTTCTCCTGGCCCGCATCGGATTCGGGGATCTCGAGGTCCATGCCCGCGATATCCGGAATGGTGACCTGGACGGCCGAAACCCCTTCTTGCGTCGCCCATACCCTGACATGTGCCTCTTCGGTTTCGAAGCAACGCTGCGCGTCAGGCTCGCCGTGCACATGGACCGTCGGGACGGGCCGCTGCCAGCTGATCGAGCACAACACGCCGAGCAGTGGGGCGGCGAAGGCGATCAGCTGCCACCGGGCGCCGATCACGGCGGCGGCCATCGCGAACCCCGCGCAGGTGGCGATCGCCCGCGTCAATCCCGATGCACGCCAGCGGAATTCGGCTGTAACGCTCGACGTCACGCCGGGCTCATCCGGTGTCTCCGGCGCCGGCGCCGGTGCGCGGCACCGGCAGGCGGTGCAGCAACTCTGCGATCACGTCGGCGCCTTGGATCTTTCGCACCCACATTTCCGGTCGCAAGGTGATTCGGTGCGAGACCGCCGCGATGGCGAGCGCCTTCACATCCTCGGGGATGACGTAGTCGCGGCTGAGCAGCAACGCGCGGGCGCGGGCGAGTTGCACCAGATCGAGTTCGGCGCGCGGGCTGGCGCCCACCGCCACCTGGGGATGGTGTCGTGTCGCATTGGCCAGCGACACCACGTAGTGCAGGACGTCTTCGTGCACCGTCACCTGCTCGACCGATTCGCGCATGGCCAGCAGGTCGTGCGCGTCCACCACCTGGTTGACCGCCGGTTCGGCCGAGCCGCGCTCGAGACGGCGGCGCAGCATCGAGGTCTCATCCTGCTCGCTGAGATACCGCAATTCCAGCCGGATCGCGAATCGATCGAGTTGCGCCTCGGGCAGCGGATACGTGCCCTCGTACTCGATCGGATTGTCGGTGGCCAGGACGATGAAAGGCTTTGGCAGCTGGTGCGTTTCGCCGTCGATGCTGACCTGGCCTTCGGCCATCGCCTCCAGCAGCGCCGCCTGGGTTTTCGGCGGCGTGCGATTGATTTCGTCGGCCAGCAGCAAGTTGGTGAAGATGGGGCCGGGCCGGAACGCGAAGCGGCCGGACTGCATGTCGTAGATCGTCGAGCCGAGCAGGTCGGCCGGCAACAGATCGGGCGTGAACTGGACCCGGGTGAATTGCAGCCCCAGCGCGGCGGCAAAGGATCTCGCGATGAGCGTCTTGCCCAGGCCGGGCAGGTCTTCGATCAGGATGTGGCCGCGTGCAAGGACCGTGGTGAGGATAAGCCGCAGCGCGGAGCGCTTTCCCACCACCACGCGTTCTATTTCGTCGAGAATCGCTTCGCAGTGTGCGGTCGTGGTTGCGGCCGGCAGCGTCATGTTGGGATCGCGCCTCCTGTCATACCTGCTCGAGTTTCAGCAGAATCTCTTCCAGCGCCGCACGACCCGGACCGGGTTCGCGGTCGCCGTGGCGCATGACGTTGTTGGGGTTGACCCATTCCCACAGTTCCGCGCCGAAGAGCATGCGCCCGGTCGCGTGAAAGGCGGCGGGGTCTTTGGATTGTCTTTGGCCGGTTGTCATCTCGTAGCGACGCGCGAGCATTGGGCGCAGATGCCGGTCCCAGTCGGCCCGGGTGGCCTCCGACCACCGGATCGTCGTCTCGGTGGTGGAAAGCCAGCGGCGCAACGAATCCCCGAGTTCGTCGGCGCCCGTCTCCGCGTCCGCATCGAACCCGTGCGCCAGGGCTCGGCGAAGGCTGAGCAACACCACGGCCAGTCCGACACCGGCGGCCGCCAGCACCCACCGTCGATCGTGCTGCGTCAGGGCCAGCAGTTCTATGCCGATGATGAGGCAAACACCCAGGGACATAGTCTTTTTCATGCGGCGCTCCGGGAGCCCAGCTCGTCGAGGACCAGCCGAAGCACGCCCACCGCGATGTCGCGGTGGCCCTCGTTCATCACGTGGGGGCTGAAGCGCGCCTCGGCGAACAGGTTCACCAATTGGACGGCGTTGTCGGCGTGCAGCGCATGGTGTTCGACCGCGCGGGCCAACACTTCGGTCGGGGTGTCGAACTCCTGGGGAACCGCGCCGGGAACCTGTGCGAGTTCGCGTTCCATCGCGGCATAGCAGGCGATGATCGCCTCTCGGGGTTCGCGGCTCAGGTCTGTCATCTCGGCCAGCCCACGTTCCGCGGCTCGCGCCAGCGACTCCGAGCGCGGCGCGGGCGCCGGGGATTGCGCCGGCTCGTCGGCGTCGCCGGGAGTCGGCGGACGCCAGCGCCGCCGTGCCGAGGCGACCGTCCCGGCGACGAACATCACCAACATGGCGACGGTGCAGGCCAGCAGGACCCCGAGCAGGTTCTGGGAGCCGTCGCGAGGACGATGCGGGTGCTGCTGCGGCGGCGGCTGGGCGGGCGGGTGCGTGGACGCCGCCGCGCCGCCATCGGGCGGTGCCGGGGCGGGAGCTACGCCGTGGCCCGAAAGCCGGGCCAGCAGCATCGCGATGAGCAGCCAGGCCGCGATCACGGCGATCCCGATCAACAACACGCGCCAGCTCGGTCGCCCCCTACCGGTGCCGAGCATTTCGGACAGGCCACCCGCCGTCGGCGCGGGAGCGCGGGGGTCGCGCAACCGCGCGACCACTGCGACGGCGATCAGCGCCAGCGCCACCGCGAGAATCGCTACGACGAACGTCAGCGCCGCCCGTCCGCCCGACTCGCTGCGCATCGCATCGTGGCGAGCGGGGAGGTAGCCGCGCAGGGCGGCAGCGACCACGAGCAGCAGAATGATCAGGGCAACTACTCGCCCTGTTGGCTTGTCCATACCAGGCATTGGCACACCACTCGATTGGTTGTTGCGGCACTGGCTTTTCTCATACTTGCACGTCAGGCCACCCTAGGGCCAGGACCGCCGATCCTGGTTACCCACAGTCGGCAGTTCATCCACAACTCGCCGATGCCCACTTGAAACCGAACATTCGTTCTATAGCGTGGGCTGGGTGGGCACTTTCATGCGCGCCGAACGGGCGCGGGAGCGCATCTGCTCCGCACTCGACGCGATCGATGCGGCCCATGAGGTACTACGTCAGACCCCGTCGGAGATGGTCGGCAACGCCTGTCGGGTTGACCTCGCCGAACGCCTGGAAGTCCAGGACCGCATCAATCGGGGCCTGATGTATCGCGCTTTCGGTGACCCGCCTCATGCCGAATGACCTCGCCGAAGTTGCGGCGCCAGTCGTCGGCCCTCGCTCACCCCCATCACGTCACCACAACCGAATATCTGGGACTCGTTGAACAGCCGCGGCCGTGGGACACTCAGCGGGTGCCGCCCTATCGCGACGTCGGCGCATTCAACGACCGCGCGACCGGCTATGACGCCGGCTGGCGTGGCCGGCTGCATCACACGATCTCCGACCGTACCGCCGAACTGGCCGTGCGGACGGTGCCGTCCGCCGACGCCATCCTCGATGTGGGTTGTGGCACCGGTTATTTGCTGCACGTGCTGGCCGACAGCTACCCGGACGCGAAGCGGCTGGCCGGGATCGACGCCGCACCGCAGATGGTCGAGGTCGCGCGATCGTTCGCGCGCGACGACCGGTTGGCCTTCACGCACGGGGTCGCGGAGCAGCTCGGCTACCCCGACCACACCTTCGACCTGATCGTGAGCACAACGTCTTTCGACCACTGGTCCGATCAGCAAGCGGGCCTGATCGAGTGCGCTCGAGTGCTGCGACCCGGCGGGCGGCTGGTGCTGGTCGATCAGCTGTCGCGGTGGCTGGTGCCAACGCTGGCCGGTAGCCGGCGCAGCAAAGCCCGCACCCCGGGCCGCGCCGACCGTCTGCTGACGCAGGCGGGATTTCGGTCCCTGCAATGGCACAGGGTGCACGCCGTGATCATCAACGCGGTGACGGCGACCGCGCCGGTCTAGTCCACCACGAAGGGCCGGAAGCTGCCGTCGAGAACCTGAAGGTGACCGATGGTGCGCCCGGTGACCTTGGTTGGATCGGCCAGGACCAACTCGACTGCGGCGCGGGCGAATTCGTCCGCCGATGCGGTCTCATCAAAGTTGCGGGCATAGTACGAGAGCCCGGGCGTGAGAATGGCTTTGGACGGCGACAGCGCATTGACCGCGATGTTGTGGTCGGTGAGATCGTAGGCCGCGCACTGGGTCAGGTGCTCGAGCGCGGCCTTGGATCCGCCGTAGCCGGGCAGCACCCCGCCGCCGCGCTCGGCGTACGGGCCATCGCCCGGCAGTCGCGACGCGACCGAGGTGATGTTGATGATCGAGCCGCCACCGGCCTCGATCATGTCGGGGCACACCATCTGCATCAGTTCGTACGCCGCGAACACCGCAATATCGAAATGCCGGCGATACGCGTGCAGCGGCGTGCTGACGAACCCCGGCCAGCCGGGTTTGGCCGCACCCGCTTGCTTGGCGGCGCCCGTTTTGGCGCCGGCGGCACCCGCCGCTTTACCGCCACCCTTGGCGGCGTGGTCGCCCGGTTGCGCACCGAGCGTCGGCGGCCGCCCCGGAGCGGTGAATGCGGCATTGTTGATCAGAATCCCGATGGGGCCCAATGCCTCTCGCGCCGAATCCACCAGCCGGGCGATCTGATCGCGGTCGGTCAGGTCGGCGCGCACCGCAACGGCACGCCCGCCCACCGCCTCGATGTCGGCGACCGTCTCGCCGATGGTCCCGGGCAACCGGTCGTCCCACACTTCTTCGGTACGCCCGGCAACCGCCACCGCCGCGCCCTCGGCCGCCAATGCCAGCGCGATCGCGCGGCCCAGGCCGCGGCTGGCGCCGGTGACGATCGCAGCCCGGCCCGCAAGCCGCCCCGTCATCGCCGCACCCCATGCACGACGATGGCCGTGGTCTGCTCCACCCACGCATCGTCGAGCTCTTCTTCCGGACGCAGCAGCATCCGCAGCATCGTCGCTCCCCCAATCAACTCGATCAAGCGGTCCGGATCGACATCGGGATGGGCTTCGCCGCGGTCGACCGCCTCGCGCAGCCGCACCCGCACCGCCGTGAACAGGTCCACGAACCGCGCCATCACCCGCGCATTGAGCGCCGGATCGGCAGTCATGTCGGCGACCAGACCGGGCAGCGCGGCACGCACCACCGGGGTGGTGAACACATCGCGGGTGGCCTCGATCATCATCCGCATGTCCGCGGCGATGTCCCCGGCCGGCGACTCCAGCGCGGTCGGCGCGGTCGGGAAGGCCGCCTCATGCACCAGCTCGGCCTTGCTCGACCACCGCCGGTACAACGCCGATTTCGTGGTGCCGGCGCGCTCGGCAACCGCCGCCAAACTGATGTTGGAATAGCCCGTTTGGACAAGCAGTTCCGCGGTCGCCGATAGGATCGCGGAGTCGATACGCGGATCGCGCGGGCGGCCGGCGCCGGAGGCCTTGTCAAGGCCGGACGGGTCTGCTTTCATAACGCTACCTACCGTATCGTAATTGCCTCAACGAAGGAGGCACCTTATGGCAACAGAACCCGCGGTCGACAACGTCGACCGGCTCCAGCGCTCCAGCCGTGACGTGACGACGTTGCCGACGGTGATGTCACGCTGGCTCTCCACCGTACTGCCGGACGCCGCAAAACCCGAGGTGACCGTGGAGAGCGGCGTTGACTCGACGGGCATGTCGTCGGAAACCATCATCCTGACCGCACGCTGGCAACAGGACGGCGAGCCGATTGAGCAGAAACTGGTGACCCGGGTTGCGCCGGCCGCCGAGGACGTGCAGGTCTTCCCGACCTACCGGCTCGACCACCAATTCGACGTCATCCGCAAAGTCGCCGAGCTGACCGATGTGCCCGTGCCCCGGGTGCGCTGGCTGGAGAACACCGGCGACGTTCTGGGCACACCGTTCTTCGTGATGGACTACGTCGCCGGTGAGGTGCCACCCGACGTCATGCCGTACACGTTCGGCGGCAACTGGTTCGCCGACGCGCCCGCCGAGCGGCAACGCGAACTGCAGGACGCCACCGTCGCAGTGCTGGCCACTTTGCACTCGATTCCCAACGCGCAGAACACCTTTGGTTTCCTCACCGAGGGACAGCACGGGGACACCGCGCTGCGCAAGCACTTCAACTGGGTGCGGTCCTGGTATGACTTCGCGGTGCCCGACATCGGGCGGTCGCCGCTGCTGGAGCGCACTTTCGACTGGCTGGAAGCCAACTGGCCGGCCGAGGCGGCCGCCGCCGAGCCGGTGCTGCTGTGGGGCGACGCCCGGATCGGCAACGTGCTGTACAACGACTTCCGTCCGGTGGCGGTGCTGGACTGGGAAATGGTGACATTGGGGCCGCGCGAGCTCGACGTGGCGTGGATGATATTCGCGCACATGGTCTTTCAAGAACTCGCGGGCCTGGCGACCCTGCCAGGACTGCCCGGGGTGATGCGCGAGGAGGATGTGCGGGCCACCTATGCGCGGCTGGCCGGCGTCGAAGTCGGTGACCTGCACTGGTTTTACGTGTACTCGGGCGTGATGTGGGCCTGCGTCTTCATGCGCACCGGCGCCCGTCGGGTGCACTTCGGCGAGACCGAAAAGCCCGACGATGTCGAATCGCTGTTCTACCACGCCGGATTGATGCGGCGCCTTATCGGAGAAAGTCTTATCGGAGAGGACCAGTAATGCTCGGACCGCTCGACGAGTTCCCGGTACATCAGATTCCCCAACCGATCGCGTGGCCGGGCTCCTCGGACCGCAACTTCTACGACCGCTCCTACTTCAACGCCCACGACCGCACCGGGAACATCTTTGTGATCAGCGGCATCGGGTACTACCCCAACCTCGGGGTCAAGGATGCGTTCCTGCTCGTCCGGCGCGGCGACACCCAGACCGCCGTGCACGTCTCGGACGCCATCGACCAGGATCGGCTCAACCAGCACGTCAACGGCTATCGCGTCGAGGTCATCGAACCGCTGCGCCAGCTGCGGATCGTCCTCGACGAAACTGAAGGCATCGCAGCCGATCTCACCTGGAAAGGGCTGTTCGACGTCGTCCAGGAACAGCCGCACATCCTGCGGGCGGGTAACCGGGTGACGCTGGACGCACAGCGTTTTGCGCAGCTGGGCAGCTGGAGCGGACATCTCGTCATCGACGGCGAGGAGATCACCGTCGATCCCAACACCTGGCTGGGCAGCCGCGACCGGTCGTGGGGAATCCGTCCGATCGGCGAGGCCGAGCCCGCGGGACGCCCCGCCGACCCGCCCTTCGAGGGCATGTGGTGGCTGTACGTGCCCATGGCCTTCGACGATTTCGCGATCGTGATGATCATCCAGGAGGAGCCCGACGGGTTCCGCTCGCTCAACGACTGCTCCCGGATCTGGCGCGACGGCCGCGTCGAGCAGTTGGGCTGGCCGCGGGTCAAGATCCACTACCGCTCCGGCACCCGCATACCGACCGGCGCGACGATCGACGCCACCTCCCCCGACGGCACGCCGGTGCGCTTCGACGTCGAGTCCAAGCTGCCGGTGCCCATTCACGTCGGCGGCGGCTACGGCGGCGACTCCGACTGGATCCACGGCATGTGGAAGGGCGAGAAGTTCGCCGAGCGCCTGACCTACGACATGACCGACCCCGCCATCATCGGCCGGGCGGGGTTCGGTGTGATCGACCATGTCGGCCGCGCGCTCTGCCGCGACGGCGACGGCGAGCCGGTCGAGGGCTGGGGCCTCTACGAGCACGGCGCGCTGGGCCGGCACGACCCGTCCGGGTTCAAGGACTGGCTGACGATCGCGCCGTAGTTCAGCGGCGGTACCTCGCGCCGGGGTGGTCGGCCGGCAGCAGCGCGCCGACGGCGCCCAGCCTTTCGCGCAACGTCGAGCGCGGCGGCTCCTTGGGCACGCGTCCCCGCCGACGCAGCTCGGGCGCAACGAATTTCGCGAAATCGACAAAGGTGCCCGGGGTCGTCACGTAGGCCAGGTTGAACCCGTCGACGTCGGCCTCGTCGACCCACCGTTCGAGTTCGTCGGCCACCTCGGGCGGCGAGCCCACCAGCACCGGGCCGCGGCCGCCGATGCCGATCTCGTCGGCCAACTCCCGCACGGTCCAGGCCCGCTCGGGCGCCGCGGTGGTGAACGACGCCAGCGCCGAGCGGTTGGCGTCGGTCTCGACGTACGTCAGCGGTTCGTCGGGGGGGGCCACCGGCCCGGGGGCCCCCGGGGAGCCCCCCCACAAGGGGAGCGCCGCCCCGGGGGGTGCGCACCCCCCCGGAGGCCGCCCCGATGCGACGGCCTCGTCGTGCGTCTCGCCGACCACCGGGGTCACCATGGTGAACACCTTGATGGAACGGGGGTCGCGGCCCAACTCGGCGGCGGCCGCGCGCAGCGCCCGCACCGGACCGGACACGATCCGCGGCGTCGGCCCCGAGACGAAGACCGCCTCAGCGTGCGCCGCCGCGAACCGGACCCCCCGCGGTGACGCCCCGGCCTGGAACAGCACCGGGGTGCGTTGCGGCGACGGCTCGCACAGGAACGGGCCGGGCACCGCGAAGTAGCGGCCCTTGTGCTCGATGTCGTGCACCTTGGCCGGGTCGGTGAACACGCCGCGCTCCGCGTCGCGCACCACGGCGTCGGCCTCCCACGAGCCCTCCCACAGCTTGTAGCAGACCTCGAGGTACTCGTCGGCGATTTCGTAACGCTGGTCGTGCGGGATCTGGGCGTCCAGCCCCAAATTCCTTGCGGCACTGTCTAAATAGGACGTGACGATATTCCATGCCACCCGGCCTCCGGTCAGGTGGTCCAACGTCGAGAGCCTGCGTGCCAGCGCGTACGGCTGCTCGTAGGTCAGCGACAACGTGATCCCGAAGCCGAGGCTCTCGGTGACCGCCGCCATCGCCGAGACCGCGGCGGTCGGATCGTTGACCGGGAACTGGGCGGCGTCGGCGACCGCCGCGTCGCGCGACGCCCCGTACACGTCGTACACCCCGAGCACGTCGGCGAGGAACAGCGCGTCGAACCCGCCGGCCTCCAGGATGCGGGCCAACTCGGTCCAGTAGCCCAGTTCCCGGTAGCGATGGCCCTGGTCGTCGGGGTGGCGCCACAGCCCCGCGGACTGATGCCCGACGCAAGCCATGTCGAAGGCGTTGAGAAAGATCCTGCGTGGTGCGCTCATCCGAGGTACTCCTCACGCGTCTCGTCCGCCGCGTACGCGGCGACGGCGGTGATCGCCGCCAGCACCGCGAAGTAGCCCACGATCAGCCACGGCCGGCCGCCACCGACCACCAATAACGAGGCGGCGATCAACGGCGCGAACCCGCCCGAGAGCACCGCGCCGATCTGATAGCCGAGCGAGGCGCCGCTGTAGCGCACCCGGGTGTCGAAGAGTTCGGCAAACCAGGCCGCCTGGGGACCGTACATGGCGTCATGAACGATGTTGATGCCGAACACGATTGACAGCACCACCCACAGCGCCGACCCGCTGCCGGCGGCCACGAAGAACAACACCAGGGCAACGACTCCGGCCACCGCACCGAACAGATACAGTGGCCGCCGCCCCACCCTGTCCGACAACAGCGCCCAGCCCGGTGTGCTGAGGAAACCGAGGGCCGACGAGACCAGCACCGCGATCAAACCCACGGAGCTGCCCTTGCCGAACGAATCCTGCAGATAGGTAAGCGAATACGTCGTCAGCAACACGAAAAGCCCGATCTGCGAGAGCCGCAACCCGGTGGTGATCGCAACGTTGCGCGAATCGGTGCGCAGCACTTCGACTATCGGCAGCCGGGCCAGCTCGCCGCGCGCCTTGACCCGGTCGAAGATTTCGGCGTCGGTCAGCCTTAGCCGGACGAACAGGCCAATTCCGACCAGAAAAACGCTGAGCAGGAACGGGATTCGCCAGCCGTAGGCCAGGAAGGCGGTGGGCCCGGTGGCCCTGCGCGCGAGAAAGAACACCGAGGTCGCCAGCAGCATGCCGGCGGGTGAGCCCAGCTGCGTGAAGCTGCCGAACAATCCGCGACGATCAGGCGGCGCGTGCTCCACCGAGAGCACCGCGGCGCCACCCCATTCGGCGCCCACGGCGAGACCCTGCAGCACGCGCAGCGACGCCAGCAGGGTGGGCGCCAGCAGCCCTGCCTCGGCGTAGGTCGGCAGCACTCCGATCGCGGTGGTGACCAACCCCATCACCACCAACGCGCCCACCAGAACCGTTTTGCGGCCCAACCGGTCGCCGAAGTGCCCGGATAGCACCGCGCCCAGCGGCCGGGCGCCGAATCCAGCGGCATAGGTGGCGAACGACGCCAATGTCCCCGCGGTCGGTGAGATGTTCGGGAAGAAAAGCGGTTTGAAGACCAGCGCCGACGCGGTCGCGTACAGGTAGAAGTCATACCACTCGATGGTGGTGCCGATCATGCTGCCCAGGGCCACTGTTCGCAGGTCGGGCTTGGTGCCGGCGACCGGCGCCGCACTGGCCGTACTGGTGGCAGAAGTTACGGGAAGCACGTGGTGGCAGCGTAATTAACAGCGTCACGTCGGCATATGTTTGCCATCGCGGTGATGCGAAACGGCGGGCGATCCGGCAGTCAGCTTGGAGAAACCGCCGTGAAAACCGCAGAAATGCGGTTCACTAGACCGCGTGTCAAAACCCCCCCAGATTGTCGACGTTGTCGTGGTCGGTGCGGGCTTTGCCGGACTCGCCGCGGCGCGTGAGCTGTACCAACAAGGCCACGACGTGGTGGTTTTCGAGGGTCGTGACCGCGTCGGGGGACGGTCGCTGACCGGCAGCGTCGCCGGATTGCCGGCCGATCTGGGCGGCACTTTCGTCGGGCCGACCCAGGACGCGGTCCTGGCGATGGCCGCCGAACTCGACGTCCCCACCACCCCGACGCACCACGACGGCAAGAACCTCATCCATTGGCGCGGATGGACGCACGCGTATCACGGCACCATCCCCAAGCTTTCGCTGACCGGGCTGCTGGACATCGGTCGGCTGCGGTGGCAGTTCGACAGGATCGCGCGCAGCATCCCGCTCGCGGCGCCGTGGGACGCCCGGCGGGCGCGCGAGCTCGACGGCCTGTCGCTGGGCGGCTGGTTGCGCTCGGTGCGCGCGACCGCTTCCTCGCACGACCTGCTGGCGATCGTGGCGCGGGTGACCTGGGGGTGCGAACCCGACGACGTGTCGATGCTGCACGCCGCCCGCTACGCGCACGCGGCGGGCGGCCTGGACCGGCTGCTCGACGTCCAGGACGGTGCCCAGCAGGACCGCTTCCCGGGTGGCACCCAACAGATCGCCGAGGCCGCGGCCGCCGAACTGGGCACCCGGGTGGTGCTCAACGCGCCGGTGCGCCGAATCGAGCGCCACGGCGCGGGCGTCACCGTCACGAGCGATGTCGGCGAGACCGAGGCGGGGTTCGTCATCGTCGCCATCCCGCCCGCCCATCGCGCCTCGATCGAGTTCACACCCCCGCTGCCCGCCGAGTACGAGCAACTCGCCCGGCATTGGCCGCAGGGCCGGCTCAGCAAGGCGTACGCGGCCTACTCCACGCCTTTCTGGCGGACCAATGGTTTCTCCGGGCAGGCGCTGTCCGACGAAGGCCCGGTGTTCATCACCTTCGACGTCAGTCCGCACCCGGACGGTCCCGGCATCCTGATGGGTTTCGTCGACGCCCGCGCGTTCGACTCGCTACCCAGCGACCAGCGTCGCCGCGACGCGTTGCGTTGCTTCGCAACGCTTTTCGGTGATGACGCGCTCAAACCCCTGGACTATGTCGATCATCGGTGGGGGGTGGAGGAATTCGCGCCCGGCGGCCCGACCGCGGCGGTGCCGCCCGGGTCCTGGACCCGGTTCGGGCCGTGGTTGCGCGAACCGGTCGGACCGATTCACTGGGCCGGCACCGAGACCGCCGACGAGTGGACCGGGTTCCTCGACGGGGCGATCCGCTCCGGGCAGCGCGCGGCCGCCGAGATCACCGCCCTGCTATGAACTGATCCGCCGGGTGGCGGCGTTGTGTACCGCCATCTCGGCGAGCGCGCGCAACTGGCGATTCACCTCGCGCGGTTGTTCCAGCATCGAGCAGTGCCCGCCGGGCAGCTCGACCAGCTCGATCAGGTTGGGTGCGGTGCGCGCGATCCTGCGCGACTGGCTGATCGGGGTCAGCCGGTCGCGTTCGCTGCCGATCACCAGCGTCGGCACGGTCAGGCCGTCCAGGTTGAGATACCGCGACCCCAGCGACGTGACCAGCGCCCTCGCGCAGCCGGCCCGCCCCGCCGGTGATGTCTTCTCGAAGAGCTCATAAACGAGCCTGGCGATGCCCGGATCGGCGTCTCGTCCGGTGGCCAGCATCGCCACCACGTACTGGCTCGGGATGCGGGCGGCACCGGGGACCGGAAAGCCACCGAACGCGTTGATCAGAGCGCGGCCGGCCAGAACTCGGGCGGGCGACAACCCGTACGGCACCGGCAGCAGTTGCACCTGTCCGATCAGGTCTCCGGTGGTGGTGTTGAGCAGCGCGACGGCGTCGGCGCGCCGGGGAACCTTGTGGCGGTAGCGCTCAGACCACGCGGCGATGGTGATGCCGCCCATCGAGTGACCGGCGATCACAGCCCGCTCGTGTGGCGCCAGGGTCGCGTCGAGCACCGAATCCAGATCGGAGGCAAGGTGTTTGAGACTGTAGGCCTTGGGACGCGGCACGCCGCTTCGGCCGTGGCCGCGATGATCGAAGGCGATCACCCGGTAGTCGTTGGACAGGTCGGCGATCTGGTAGGCCCACGCCCGGATGGCGCAGGTGATGCCGTGCGTCAAGACGATCGGATAACCGTCGGCAGGCCCGAACACCTCGACGTGCAGCCGGGTGCCGTCTGCCGCCCGGACCGACACCGTCTCGCTCGGCGGCAACTGGTCGGGGAACGGGTCAACCGGGCGAGCCGATCGTCGAGCACTCATCACCGCTCCCCCCTCGAACGCGGCCCCGTTGCCGCAGCTAAGGATCAGACGATTTTATCCCTAAGTTCGGTTCGCTTTTACCGAAATCCGGCAAACGATTCTTATGAGACGCTTAGACACGTGTCTGGGTTGTCGCGTCGGGCATTCTTCGCGGCCGCGACCGGGGTGGCCGGCGGTGGGCTGACGGCCGCCTGCGCGCCCAACCCACCGACTCGCTCGGGCGGTGGCGCGTCCGACCGGCCCGCGCCGCCGGACACCACGTCGGTCCTTGTCGTCGGCGCCGGGATGGCGGGCCTGTCGGCCGCCCGCAGCCTTGCCGAGGCCGGACGGCCGGTTCGCGTCATCGAAGCCCGCGGCCGCATCGGCGGCAGGGTGTGTACCGACCGTGACTGGGGCACGCCCCTGGAGATGGGTGCGTCGTGGATTCACGGCATGGCGGGCAACCCGGTCACCGAGCTGGCCCGGCGGGCAGGAGCGCAGCTGGTCAGCACCGACTACTACGGATGGGCCAAGCTCGCGGTGGATCCAGCCGTGGCGCCGCTGGATTACCGCAGCGCGACCTGGCGATCGTTTGTCGAGCGGGCGCGCGGTCAGGCCGGTGCGGGGAGTCTGGGCGCCGCCGTACAAGCCGCCGCCGACAGCGCACGGCTGTCCGCGGCCGATCGCACGCAACTGGCGTTCTACCTCACCACCGAGATCGAGGACGAGTACGGCGCCGACGCGAACCAGCTCTCGGTTGGCGGCTTTGACAAGGGTGACTACGCCGGCGGCGACCAAGGCGTCATCACGAACGGTTATGACGCCCTGCCGAAATCGCTCGCCGGCGGACTCACGATCGAGCTCAACTCGCCCGTCACCGCGATCGTCCAGCGCGACGATACCGTGATCGCGCGGACCAAGGACAGATCGTTTCAGGGGCCCGCCGCGATCGTGACGGTCCCCCTCGGCGTGCTGAAATCCGGTGCGATCGCCTTCGATCCGCCACTGCCCGCTGGCCATGCCCGGGCCGTGCAGGCGCTGGGCTTCGGGGTGTTGTCCAAGAGCTTCTTTCGCTTCGATCAACGAACGTGGAAGGCGGACAACGCTTTCTATCAGCACATCGGTCCCCAAGGTGGGCTGTGGTCGCAATGGTTCACCTTGCCGGATGCCGCCGGTCCCATCGTCGTGGCCTTTCACGGCGGCGGGCGCGGACGGTTCGTGGAATCGTGTGCGACAAAGGATCTGCTGGCCGGCGCGCTGCCGGTGGCCCGCCGGCTTTTCGGTGACAACGTGGCGCTGACGGACGTGCGAACGTCGAACTGGACCCTCGACCCGTACGCGCTCGGCGCGTATTCGTTTCACCCGCCCGGCTCCGGCCTGGACGACCGGCGCCGACTGCAGCAACCGATCGGCGACCGGCTTTACCTGGCGGGTGAGGCTGTGGGCGTCGACAATCCGTCCACGGTGACGGGGGCGTTGGCCAGCGGCCGCTACGCCGCGAACCAGTTGCTGCACAAGCTGAATGGGTGACCGGGCCGGAATCAGGCTGACGAGGCCTGCTGCCGCAGCGTGGTGTGCGGGCTCTGGCCGTAGGTTTGCCGGTAGAGCACCGCGAACCGGCCGGTATGGGCGAACCCCCACCGCTGGGCGATCTCGGTGACGGTGGATGCGGCGGCGGTTACCGCCACCAGCTCTTGATGGGCGTGGCCGAGCCGCACACGACGCATGTATTCCGTCGGCGTCGTGTCGAGCTGCCGGCGAAACAGGTATTGGACCGCCCGAGGCGTCAGATGGACCGCGTCCGCGACTTCGTTGATGCCGATGTCTTCGGAGATATGGCGGTGGATGAAAGCCACCGCCTCCCTGAGGCTGTCGGGGACCGCCAGATCGCCGGCCGGATCCTGTTCGGTGAGATTGGAGGGGTAACACTCGAGCAGCGCACCGACCACCAGGTGGGCCATGCCCGCGGCGATCAGCGGCTGCTGGGCGGTGTCGGTGGACGCCAGGGTGGCTTCCACGTAGTCCAGAGCCCGATGCCATGCCCGCACGGCCGCACGGGAACGGGGCCGCCAATTCACGAACTGGGTCTGTTGACCCAGCGACGTGTGCCAGTCCGCGGCCACCTTGTGCAGTACGTCCGCGTCGACCGTCACCACGTCGAAACGCACGTTGTTGCAATGTAATACGCGAGACTTTCCGTCGGCCGCGAGGATCGGAAAATCGGCGGTCAGCACGGGACCGCCCGCGACACTCAACGATCCGGCGCGCGGCTGGATCACCACAATGGTGTCGGCCGCCGGAATCTCGATCGTCACGCGTCCCTGGATCATCACCTCGTCGACGCTCATCGAGCCCGCGTCACTGCGCCGGTGTGACACCACGACGTGATTGCCAAGCCCGGAGGTCCGCCAGCCCGGCCGATACGCGCCGGCGAAGAACCGACGTGCCGCATGCGCATCGGCCGTGCGAAACTGCTTGTACTGCACGGCGACCGGACGGAATCCATGCTCGGCATCCGCCGCGAGCACAGGACGGCGCGGGCAAAAGCCGGACCGAGTTCCCTCACCGTCGGAATCGATGACCAGCTTGGGGACCTCGCCGTCGATTTTGCTCGTCGCGGTCGTCATGGCCGGCCCTCCGAAAGGGCCACAAGGGGCCGCATCACCGCGCCGTACCTATCGGTGCCCGGTCCGGCGACGCGATGCTGCCGTAAATATTCAGCGCGTCGAGCGCTATTCGCTCCCAAGCGAAGCGTGAGGTGGCGCGACTGCGGCCCGCAGCGCCCATGCTCTCGCATTGAAAGCTATGAGCGAGAAGCCTTCTCAACGCCGCAGCCAAGCCGACCGGATTCTCCGGCGACAGCATCAGCCCGGTGATGTCGTCGAGCACGACGTCGGCCAGCACACCGACACTGGCCACGACCACGACCACCCCGGTGGCCATGGCCTGCAACACGGTGGTGGCACGAGGCGGCTCGCGCGGAGTGCACACCAGCACGTCGGCGGACCGGATCAGTTTCGGCAGGTCGTCATCGGCGACCGTGCCGGCAAAACTGACGCGGTCGGCCACACCCAGCAGTTCCGCGAGATGCCGCAATCGGGCCCGCGCGTCGTTGTGATCGGCGTTCGTCGCGTCATTCTCGGCGATCACCAGCTCCGCACCACGCACCGTGGGCAAAGCGCGGATTGCGATATCGATGCCGTGGCGCCACAAGGGATTCGGTGCCACGCACACAATGCGCTGCAGGCCGTTACGCGAGAAAGCGGGACCGGTCGGGGCATAGCGCTCGGCGTCCACGCCGCAGGTCAAGGCAGACACCCGGGTCCGGCGGTGGCGCAGCCGGGCCAGCGCGTCGACGTCCAGGCTGCTCTCGCCCGTCACCCAACTCGCGCTGCGCGCCAGCAGCGGCTCTATGCGCTCGCGTTCGCTGTTGTGGCCGTCGGCGTGGCCGCGTGATGTCGCGGCCAGACCGAGGAATGTCTGCACGACGGGGATGCGCCGACGGCGAGCGGCGAGCTGAGCGGCCAGGCCGCCGAGCCAGCCATAGGCGTGCACGACGTCCGGCGGCTCCAACGACCAGGTCCGCTCGAGCTTGACGGCCCAGTCCCCTACGTAGGGCAGGACGTCGATGGTCGATGCGGGTTTGCGCGGGCCGACGGTAACCGACTGGCAGCGGTAGTAGCCGTCGGCGGCCGCCCTTACCGAGTGTCGACCGGCACGTCGCAGATGCACCGTCGCCTCGTGCCCCTGGTCGGCCAGCGCAGCACACAGCTCCTCGGGGTCCGCCCCGACGACGTCATCGCCGCTGACAATTGCAATCTTCAACTGCAATTCCCTCCGCGCGCCATCGTCCATCCGCCAACACCAGGTTGCATACCCCGCCCGATGTTCGCGAAACGGGCCGGACGGCCACTTTGCAGGCTGGCCGAGAATCGCCTGTCCAACCCCGGTGAGCTGCTGGAATGCGCCGACGCGGGATCGTCCACCGCAGGACTTTGGCGGCGGGACGACAAGGTGGAGACTTAAGAGGTGACGACTGACGGGCATGGCCGGGGCGTTCAGCTGGTGGTCCTGCTGGCATCGGCAGGAGGGTTGGAAGCTCTGACGACCGTATTGCGGGGTCTGGCTTCCGACTTTCCCGCGGCCGTCGTCGTGCAGCAACACCTGGGCGGTCACGACAGCCTGCTGACCACAATCCTGCGCAGGCAGACGGGACGTGCGATCAGCTGGGCGCAGGATGGGCTGCTCTTGCGACCCGGGCAGGTCGTCGTCTGTCCACCGGGCGTGCTGCTGGAACTGACCTCGGAAGGGCGCTGTCGCCTGCGCGATGCGCAGAGCCATCAGGCGCTGGTGTTCGACTCGCTGCTGGCATCAATCGCCGGGTCGTACGGCCCGCGCAGCGTCGCGGTGGTGCTGTCGGGTTCCGGACATGACGGCGCGGCGGGCACCGTCGCGATGAAGCGGGCCGGCGCCATCGTCATCGCCCAAAGCCCGGAGACCGCACAGTACCCGTCGATGCCGATCGCCGCCGCGCGCGCCGGTGCCGATTTCGTGTTGGACGTCGCAGAAATCGCCGGCGTCCTCACTGCCGTTGTCGGAGGGGCGGCGCTACCCCCGCGACGAGAACCGCCGATACAACCTGCCGTGGACCGATCCGCTACCACCGCCACCACGCATGGCATTCTCGAGCGGCTGCCCCCGAGGTTCAGCACGAACACCGCGGCGGCGCGGGGTGAGCTGGCCCGGCTGCGCGCGACGGAGCTGGAACGCCGCCGCAAGGAGCTCACGGTGGGATTCGGCGCCACACAGGAGACGGTTGCCGTGGCACGGCGCAGGGCCGAGGAGTCGCGTTGCCGTGCGCAACTGGCTCATCAGGCCGCCGAGGAAGCCTCGACGCGCTACGTCACACCGCGACATCGCGGGTGACTAGCCCACAACCTCCATCAGCAGCAGCGCCCCGCCGACCGTCCCCTCGCTGGACCGGAACGACGTGCAGGTGATGCGCACCGTCGCGGGGCGGCCACGCCTGTTGACCGCCTCCACTACCGCTTCACCGGAGCTGTCCGGGTCAACGAAAGCGTTGCCGATCAGGGGCCGCACCGCGTCGAGCGGCAGGCCGATGTCCAGATTGGTCAGCCCCGTCCCGATCGTCTCGTCGGCCCGCAGCCCCCAGAGCTCTTCACAGCCGCGGTTCCACAGGATCACCTTCATCTCCCGGTCGACCACCACCATGCCCATCCGAACAGAGTCGATCAGCGAATCCTGGAAGAGCTTTGCTTCGTCGAGTTCCAGGCTGCGCTCGCGCAGCATGTCGTTGATGGTGTGCAGCTCGTCGTTGGTGGACTGCAGCTCCTCGTTCATCGTCTCGAGTTCCTCGTTGGTGGACTGCAGCTCCTCGTTCGTGGTCTCGAGCTCCTCGACGGTGGACTGCAGCTCCTCGTTCGTGGTCTCGAGCTCCTCGTTGGTGGACTGCAGCTCCTCGTAGGCCGCCTCGAGCTGGCGGTTGGTTTGGACGACCTTGTCCAGCAGCGCGCGGGTCGCGGTGACGTCGAAGAACACGATCGACACCCCGAGCAAGCCGTTCTCGGCGTCGACGAGCGGGTTGACGTGGATTTCGAACCACACCGTTTCGGCGCCCGGCCGCTGCCATTTGACGTCCTGGATTCGCGCGGAGCGGCGCTCGACCTTGGCCTGCTCCAGGTAGGCGCGCAGCTCCACCGGGCGGTAGGACACCTCGAGGTCGCGCAGCAGCCGGCCGATGTCGCGGGCCGAGAGTCCGAAGATGGTCTCCGCCTGCTGGTTGATCATCGCGACGGTGTCCTCGCCGGTGACCACGATCTGGGCCACCGGGCTGGCGCGGAAGGCCAGATCGCGCACTGTCGTCAACCCCGACAGGTCCACATTGCGTTCGTAGAACCCGGCGTTCGGGTCGTAGCGATCCGCGCCGCCGTGCGTTCCGGCCGCCTTGCGGAAGATTCGGTGTTTCAGGTTCAGCGGGGCGAACCGGTCGCCGTGACTAAGCAGCATCTCGGCGTGGCCGAGGAATAGCGTGCCCTGCGGCGCGAGTGCAAAATGCAGACGCCCCAACACATTTCGCTGTGTCTCGGCGTTCAGGTACATCAAGCTGTTGCGGCACACCAGCAGATCGACGCGCGAGATGGGCGCGTCCTTGACCAGGTCGTTGCGGCCGAAGATCACCGCGCGCCGCAGGTCCTTGTGAAAGACATAGCGGCCATTGACCTGTTCGAAGTAGCGGCCCAACAGATCCGCCGGTACGGACTCGACCGCCTTGGCATCGTAGGAGGCGATGCGCGCCTCGGTGAGCGCATCCTCGTCGACGTCGGTGGCGTAGATCTTGACCCGCTGCCGGAACCCGTCGGGTCCCAACGCCTCGGCCAGCAGCATGGCCAGGGTGTATGCCTCTTGGCCCGAGGCGCAGCCCGCGCTCCACACCCGGATCGGGTCGTTGGGACCCCGCTCGGCCAGCAGCCGAGGAATGACCTCGGTACTGACGAACTCCCATGCGTCCGGGTCGCGAAAGAACGACGTGACGTTGATCAGGATGGTGTTGAAGAGCGCGGTGAATTCGTCCGAGCTGGCCTGCAGAAAGTCGAGGTACTCGTCGAACGCGGTATAGCCCGCCTGGTCCATCCGGTGCCGGACGCGGCGCATCAGTGACGTGCGCTTGTAACCCGTGAAGTCGAACCCGCGGGAATCGCGCATGTAGCGCAACAGAGCCTCGAAGGCCTCGTCGGTCGTGGATTCCATGCAAGTCCCGTCCGGATTAAGGGTTCACCGAAGGACTTGAACACTACTCGCGGCGTCAGAGCTGGTTTTCCCGCCCGACCGATCCCCACACCGTTTTGCCGGACGACGTGGGGGTGGCCCCCCACACGCGGCACAGCGCAGACACGATCGCCAGTCCGGAGACGATGTCGGCCCCGCGGTCGGCGTCCTCGTGCCGGCCCGGCAGGTGGAAGCTGCCGTCCTCCACCGCGACGGTGACGGTGTCTTGGTGGCTCTCGACAATCAGCGCCGGCGCGCTCTCCGTATGGTCGAGGACGTTCTCGACGAAGACGGTCGCCACCGTGGCCGCGGCCGGGATCGCTTCAGGAACGTCCCATTGGGTCAGCCAGTCGGCGATCACACTGCGGGCGGTATCGACGCTGCTGATGCTGCGCGCCAGCTCGGTGCGCGCCCGCCGCCGAACCTGCAGCGACTGGCCCCGCACGGCATCCAGCGCGAGTCCGAGGGTGGAATGTATTGGTACATAACGGGTGACGCCGGCCTTGGTCATCTCCCGGTGCGCCCGCAGGTCGGCGCACACCAGCAGGATCGGCACGTCGGGCCAGACGCTGACGTGCCAGCGGGCGCTGGTGAACACCGCCCAGGCCGAGCTGGTCGACGCCCGCAAAGCGTTGATGTCGACGATCACCGCCTGCGGCTCGTCGATCGCCGCCTTGATGACGGCGTCGCGAACGGTCCGGTAGGTCGAGCTGTCGAGGTCGCCCTCCACCACCAGGACAGGCGTGTCCTCATGCGATTCCGCGCGGATACGGACGGCGGCATTCGGCTCCTCGGTCATCCGGCTTCACCCTCGTGCGAAGCGGTGGTCGACAGCCGGTCGCTGAGCAGGGCCAGCGCGCGCTCGGCCTCCTCCGCGATCGCCGCGTAGCGCCGGGACAGTAGCCCCGTTCCCGCTTTGCCCGCCATGTCACGGGCCAGCCTGGCTTTTTCCTGCAGGCTGCGCACCGCGATCCACATCGCCCCCTCGAGCTCGGTGTCCCGCGCGCCGAGCAGCGCCTCGGCCGTCCAGGCATGCCCGACCTGGCAGCGGAAGTTTCCCTTGCTGATGGAAACCAGCGAACCGTTGCAGTCCGGACAGGTATAGCCCGACGGGGCCCCCAGTTTCTCGGTGTCGAAATCGGTGGAGAACCGCGACATCATGGCGATGCGGTTCTCGAGCTCCATCGCGGAGTCGCGCTCCATGTCAGAATCCTCTATCTCTCGCTGCGACAGCTCTTTGAGGACCGCACCGATGTCGGCGACCGCGGCCTGCCGATCCACCACGCCGGCCTGCACGGCGTTGGTCGGCATCGCCGGGAACAACGCGTCCTCGGGTAACTGTCCGACGGTCGTGCCGCCACGCGAACGGATGGCGCCCATTCCCAGCACACCATCGTCGAGCACACCGGACAGCAGCACGCCGATCGCGCGCGGTCCGAAAGCCAAGGCCACCGAACGGAACAATGCATTGATGGCGGGCCGGTGCCCGTTCTCGGTCGGCCCCTGTGACAGCAGCACGTGACGATCGGCGACCAGCAGGTGGCGGTCGGGGACACCGACGTAGATCTGGCCGGGTTCGAGGGCCGCGCCATGTTCGGCGGCGGTCGCGGGCAACGGTCCACTGCGATCGATGATGCGGGCCAAAATACTTGGGGCTCCCGCGGGCACATGGAGCACCATCAAGTAGGCATAGGGTACGTCCGCCGACAACCCGGCGGCGAGATTCGACAGCGCCTCGACACCGCCTGCCGACGCACCAATTGCTACCACACCTTGCAGGGCGTCGACTTCAGCCGTCTCAATCACCACTTTCGACTACCCCTATAGATGGTAGGCAACCCTCCTCGTGGTGAATAGGGCCTCGTTCGTGCCGTTTGCCCCGGTTGCACGGTGGTACTCCCCTCCCCGTTGGAAGGAGATGAGTCATGGCCACCGACCAGAATCCGAAGCAGCGCGATCTGGAGCCCGCCCGGTTTCGACGCGACACCGGATACCTGACCACGCAGCAGGGTGTTCGCGTCGATCACACCGACGATTCGCTGACCGTTGGAGAGCGGGGCCCGACGCTGCTGGAGGACTTCCACGCCCGAGAGAAGATCACCCACTTCGACCACGAGCGCATTCCGGAGCGCGTGGTGCACGCACGCGGGGCCGGCGCCTACGGTTACTTCGAGCCATACGACGATTGGCTGGCCGATTACACCGCGGCGACATTTCTCACGACTCCGGGCGTTCAGACACCGGTGTTCGTCCGGTTCTCGACTGTGGCCGGGTCGCGTGGATCTGCCGACACGGTCCGCGATGTGCGCGGCTTTGCCACCAAGTTCTACACCGAACAAGGCAATTACGACCTGGTGGGTAACAACTTCCCGGTGTTCTTCATCCAGGACGGCATCAAGTTCCCCGACTTCGTGCACGCGGTGAAACCCGAGCCGCACAACGAGATTCCGCAGGCGCAGTCGGCGCACGACACGTTGTGGGACTTCGTGTCGCTGCAGCCCGAGACCCTGCACACCATCATGTGGCTGATGTCGGACCGGGCGTTGCCGCGCAGCTACCGTATGATGCAGGGCTTCGGCGTGCATACCTTCCGGCTGGTGAATGCCGGCGGGGAAGGCACTTTCGTGAAATTCCACTGGAAGCCGCGGCTCGGTGTGCACTCGCTGATCTGGGACGAATGCCAAAAGATCGCCGGCAAGGATCCCGACTACAACCGGCGCGATCTGTGGGAGGCGATCGAGGGGGGCCAGTATCCGGAGTGGGAGCTCGGCGTGCAGCTCGTCGCGGAGGCCGACGAGTTCAAGTTCGATTTCGACCTGCTCGACGCGACGAAAATCATTCCCGAGGAACAGGTTCCGGTCCGGCCGGTGGGCAAGATGGTGCTCAACCGCAACCCGGACAACTTCTTCGCCGAGACCGAGCAGGTGGCATTCCACACCGCCAACGTGGTGCCGGGCATCGATTTCACGAACGATCCGCTGCTGCAGTTCCGCAACTTCTCCTATCTCGACACACAGCTGATCCGCCTGGGCGGCCCCAACTTCGCTCAGCTGCCGATCAACCGGCCGGTGGCCGAGGTCCGGACCAACCAGCACGACGGCTACGGGCAGCACGCGATCCCGCAGGGCCGCTCCAGTTACTTCAAGAACAGCATCGGCGGTGGCTGCCCCGCACTGGCCGACGAGAACGTGTTTCGGCACTACACGCAGCGGCTCGACGGAGCGGCAATGCGCAAGCGCGCCAAGTCCTTTGAGAACCACTACAGTCAGGCGCGAATGTTCTGGCAGAGCATGTCGCCGGTGGAAGCCGAACACATCGTCGCCGCGTTCGCCTTCGAGCTCGGCAAGGTCGAAATGCCCGAGATCCGTTCGGCCGTTGTGGAACAACTCGCCCGGGTCGACGGCGGGCTGGCCGCCCAGGTGGCGGCCAAGCTGGGGCTGCCCGAGCCGCCGGAGCAGCCGGTCGACGACCACGTGGTCGCGTCGCCGGCACTATCCCAGATCGGAGTCAGCGACACCATCGCCTCACGCAAGATCGCCGTCCTGGCCGCCGACGGGGTCGACGTGGTAGGCACCCGGCGCTTCATCGAGCAGATGGGCGAACGCGGCGCGATGGTCGAGGTGCTGGCCCCGGTTGCGGGCGGCACATTGGAGGGCGGATCCGGCGGCGAGCTACCGGTCAACCGGTCGTTCACGTCGATGGCGTCGGTGCTGTACGACGCCGTCGTGGTGGCGTGCGGGCCCCGGTCTGTATCGACCTTGTCCAATGACGGCTACGCCGTGCATTTCGTGACGGAAGCCTACAAGCATTTGAAGCCGATCGGCGCCTACGGCGCGGGCGTCGACCTGCTGCGCACCGCCGGAATCACCAACCGCCTGGCCGAGGACACCGACGTACTCAACGATCAATCCGTCATCACCACCAAGGCCGCGGCCGATGAGCTGCCGGACCGCTTCGTCGAGGAATTCGCCGCCGCCCTGGCCCGGCATCGGTGCTGGGAGCGGCGCACGGACCCGGTTCCCGCCTAGGACGTGGTTTTTTATGCGGCCGGGGCGGGCACTCGGAGAGTTAGGCCGTCTCATCGTGGACAGGAGGAATCATGCCGCGTTCGTCGATCAAGAACGAGAAGTTGTACCAGGATTTGCGCAAGAAGGGCGACTCCAAGGAAAAGGCCGCGCGGATTTCGAATGCGGCCGCCGGACAGGGTAAGTCGAAGGTCGCCCGCAGGGGCGGCAAGTCCGGCTCGTACCAGGACTGGACGGTGCCGGAACTCAAGAAGCGCGCCAAAGAGCTTGGCATGTCGGGCTATTCAAGCCTGACCAAAGACAAGCTGGTGGCCAAGCTGCGCAATCACTAGCCGGTGAGGCCGAGCCGTTCGGTCAGGACCAGGAACGCGACCGCATAATCGTTGTCGGCGGTCAGTGTCTTGATGCTCTGCCAGTCGAGCCGTTCGCGCACCGCTCGCACGGCCGGCAGCAACTTGGCGAAGTCGCAGTAGTGCTCGTTCAACGCTCGCAGCTGCTGGACGAGGACCATGGTCGGCGGCAGCACCGGCATGCCGATGGCCAGCACGTCGTGCCGTTCAGCGTGGTCCAGGGTGCCGGCATCGACCGGTATCCCGTTGAGCCGGTGCAGGACATCGACCAGCGTGTCGGCGATCCGGGCCTTGAACAGCCAGTCCTCCGGCGGGCGCTCGATGACGAACCCGGCGCCGGCCAGGGTCGCCACGGCCGCTTCCACATCGGACTCCGCCACCACCAGGTCCACGTCATGACTGGGCTCCGGTGCCCCGTACGCCCATAACGCGTAGCTGCCGGCCAGGGCGAAACGCGGTCCGTTCTCCTTGAGCGCCGACGCCGCCCCGCGCAGCGCATCGCGCAACCGCGTGACGCAACCGGGTGCGTCGGGATGGGCGTCGGTGGCGGCCATGGTGCATACGTCATACCCGGCCTGCGGTGGAAGCAACCTGGGGCGGCGGCAGAGTCGTTTAACTTGTGGCGAGTTGGGAAATCTTGGGGTTATGTCAACCGCCGTGCCATGCGCCTATTCCGCTGCCGCCGTAGTGATCCCCGCCCACAACGAGCGGGCAAAGCTGCCGGCCTGCCTGCGCGCGGTGCTGACCGCCGCCCTGTGCGCTCCGGTTCCGGTCACGATCGTGGTGGTGCTGGACGGCTGCGAGGACGGCAGCGACGAGCTGGCCGGCGAGTACGGGCCCGACGTGCACTTCGTGAGCGTGGACGTGCACAACGTCGGGACCGCCCGTGCGGTCGGCCTCGGTTACGCCCGATCGCTGTTGGGGGACGACGCCAAAACGTGGTTTGCCACCGTCGATGCCGGCAGCCGGGTGGACCCGCGATGGCTGCTGGATCAGTTGCGGTCCAGCGCGGACATGGTCGTCGGCGTCATGCGCTGCTACGAAGCCGGCGCCCATGCCCGGGAAAGCCGACACGAGGTCGTCGATGGCGACATGGGATTCAGTGCGCGCGCATATTGGGCCGTCGGTGGCTTTCGCAGCTTGGCAACCGGCGAAAAGGCCGACCTGGTCGAGCGGTTCGAAGCGGCTGGCCACCACATACATCGAGACACCGACCTGTCGGTGATCACATCGAAGCGGATCCAGGCCCGGGACCCTTATGGATTCGCCGACTACCTCACGCAATTGGGGAGAACGGCGGCGGGTGATTGCGCGTGACAGCGGGTTTGGTTGAGCACTGGCTGGAGTCCGGACGACTGGAGTTGCCCTTCCCGGCATCGGGGCGTACGGCGGAACGCTGGCAGCGTTTGGCGCGGCTGGCCGAGGAGAACATCGTGGCGGCCCGGATCGCCGAAGCCCATGTCGATGCGGTCGCGATACTCAACGAATTGGGTGGTAAGCCACCAGAACCGGGTCAGCTGTGGGGTGTCTGGGCGGCCGAAGCGCCCGACGCCACATTGACGGCGGCCGATAGCGATGGCGCGTTCACGCTGAACGGCACCAAGGTGTGGTGTGCGGGCGCCGGGTTTTGCACCCACGCGTTGGTGACCGCGCGGCTCGACGACGGAAGGCGCGGCCTGTTCGCGGTCGCCGCGACCGATCCAAGCGTCAAGGCATTGCCCAGCACGTGGTGGAACGCCGGGATGGCGGGCAGTGATACCAGGCCCGTCCAGTTCACCAATGCTCAAGCCGTGGCGGTGGGCGACCCCGACGCCTATCTGAATCGGCCCGGGTTCTGGCACGGCGCCATCGGGGTGGCCGCCTGCTGGTTGGGCGGCGCGCGGCGGGTCGCCGACCCGCTATACCGTTGCGCCGCAAGCCAGTCGGCCGATGCATACTCGCTCGCGCACCTTGGCGCGGTGGACGCCGCACTGGCGGCCAGTGACGCGATCCTGGCCGCGGCCGCGAGTCAGATCGACGATGATCCGTTCGACCGGGCGGGCATGGCGCAGCTTCTTGCCCGCCGGGCTCGCACGGTGGTGGAACACGCGGTCGACGAGGCCATCACCCGCACCGGGCGCGCGTTGGGGCCCGGGCCGCTGTGCCAGGATGGCCGGCACGCGCAGCGGGTGGCCGACCTGAGCATCTACATCCGGCAGAGCCACGCCGAGCGGGATCTTGCCGAACTCGGGCGGCTGGCGGGTCATCAGGGGATGCGAGTGCCATGAAAACGGCGGCTGCGGGCAACTGCGCGCGGTTTGCGGCCAAGCCGCTGACTCACGGCGGTACGCCAGCGCCGTTGTGGCTGGCCAGCTTCGAGGAGCGCCCGCTGCCGACACTGGATTTAACGGAGTGCGAGCAGTTGATCGTGCTGGCCGCTCAGCCCGATGACGAAACCCTTGGCGTGGGTGCGATGATCACCCAATTGGCCGCCGCCGGAGTTCCCGTTCGCGTTGTCTGCGCCAGCGATGGCGGCGCCGCCCGGCCCGGCGCGTCGGCATCGGAACGGCTTCGCATCGAGACCATTCGTCGCTACGAATTACGCAGAGCGACAAATATTTTGAACATCCCTCCCCCGCTGCGGCTGGGTCTGTCCGCCGGTGAACTGACAAGACACGTTGACAGGCTCACCGAGATGCTGACCGCAATCCTCGACGACGCCGGCCCGACGACCTGGTGCGCCGCGACGTGGCGGGGAGACGGTCATCCCGACCACGAAGCCGTGGGGCGTGCGGCCTCGGTCGCCTGCGCCCTTACCGGGTCGACGTTATTGGAATATCCGGTGTGGATGTGGCACTGGGCGTTTCCGGCCGACGACGCCGTCCCGTGGGACCGGGCCTACGCGGTGCCCACTTCCAGTTGGGCGACGGAGCGCAAACGCCGTGCCGCGCAATGCTACCGAAGCCAGTTGGGGCGCGATGGCGACACAGCCGCGCCCAATCTGCCCGGCTTCGTGCTACCACGGTTGCTTGCGGTGGGCGAGGTCGTATTTCGGTGACCGCACCCGGGCGCGACGCCCCCGGGATGCCTGTCGGCTCGGCTCGCGTAGCCCCGTGAGCCTGCGGCGGGAACAACCCCCTGTGACTGCGCGAGGGGGAAAGTGGGTAGCCGACATCCTATGCGTGTGGCGACGTTCAACATCTTGCATGGGCGCACCGTCGGAGATGGCGTCGTCGTTCAGCGGCTGCGTGACTGCGTGCAACGCCTTGACGCGGACGTGCTCAGCTTGCAAGAGGTCGACTGCGATCAGCCCCGCTCCGAGCGCGCGGACCTGACCGCCGCGGCGGCCGAAGCCATGGGCGCGGTGGAACACCGGTTCGTGGCGGCCATTTCGGGCACGCCCGGGGCGACATGGATGGCCGCGACGGGCCGCGAGCAACCCGGCACAGCCGCATACGGGATCGCGCTGCTGTCCCGATATCCGGTGGACAGTTGGCAGGTGGTGCGGTTGCCCCGGATCCCGATGCGTTTTCCGATGTATTTGCCGGGGCCGAACCGGGTCATGGTCGTCGATGAGGAACCACGGGCGGCGGTGATCGCGCAATTGCGTACACCGTTGGGCGGACTCACGGTGGCCAACACGCACCTGTCCTTTGTCCCGGGCTGGAACCGGCGCCAGTTGCGCCGACTGCTTCACGATTTGCGCGGCTTCCCGGGTCCGCGGTTGTTGACCGGTGACCTGAACATGACCCCGAAGACCGTGCGCCGTTGGTCGGGGATGCGCGCTCTGGCGGCCGCCCAGACGTTTCCCGCGGACCTGCCCAACCGTCAGCTCGACCACATCCTGACCGACGATCACCGGCTGCGCGGCGGTCCCGCGCAATCCGATCTCATGACCATCTCCGACCACCGTCCGCTGGTGGTGGATCTGCAACGGGTCTGAGGGTTCAGCCTTCGTGACGGCCCGCCTGCACCGCGACCAGAACGCGCTCGATGTCGTCGGTGGAGGGCATCTCGTCGGTGACGCCGATGATCTCCACACCGACGTCGGCCTCGTCGATGGCGTGCCGGCGGGGCGTGAGGAGTCGCTTGGCGATGGCGATGATTTCGTCGTCGGACAGGCGCCGCGGCAACAGCGCCAGCAGCGGTGCGTACCCCACTTCGGGTGCGCGCCTAGGATAGCCGGCCCGCAGAAAAGCGACCACGCTGAATACCCGATCCCGCAGGCCCATCTCCCACCTCGCTCATCCGCCATGCCGAAAGGCGACTCAAGCCGGGGATTACCCGGTAGAGCGGCTTGAAACCATCGATCGGCGAAGTCAACGCCGTCGGAACACCCTACGTGCGAAAGGGGCCCGGCCCGACGATCGGACCGGGCCCCTTTGCGGGTGGCCTACTGGTTCTTTTTCTGGCGCTCTTCGGCGGCGTCAGCGCCGGCCCGCGCCGACTCGGCTTCGGCTTCCTTCTTGCCCGCATCGCGTTGGGCGTCGGCTTTGTCCTGCTGTGCCTTGCCCTCTCTGCTCAGGTCGTCGCGCCCGAGCACGGCCCCGCCGACCTCTTTGGCTTTACCCTTCACGCCTTCGACGGCGCCCTTGACCGCCTCTTCCGGCCCGCTCTTGTCATCCCCCATGGGTTCGACCTCCCTCTCGGTGGTTACTGAGCTTGCGCTCGATGGCACCTAGGGCGTTCCCACCGGGCGGTCCGTCAAACGACCGGGGCCTGCGTTGCGCCTGGACATCGGGGATTGCTGTGCGCGTGATCACGCCGGTGGCGGTTCCCGCCCGAGCTCACGCATTGCCCGGGGCAATCCGTCGGTTTGAACGACGCATTACCGGGTAGAACTACGGGCCGCGGCATGGAAGGGGGGAAGCAATTGACCACCATCGCCGTCATAGGGGCAACCGGAACAGCCGGATCCCGCGTTGTGGCCAGGCTGAAATCGCGCGACGTCGCGGTCGTAGAGATCTCACGCGAGCACGGCGTCGACCTGTTCAACGGCCGGGATCTTTCGCAAGCGCTCACGGGCGTCGACGTCGCCATCGACGTGTCCAATCCGGTGCCGCCCGACGGGCGGTCCGACATCACCCAGACGCTCGCGACCGCCTCGCGCAACATCATGGGCGCGTGCGCCCGGCAGGAAGTGCAGCGGCTCGTGGTGTCGACGATGGCGTGCATCGAAGACCCGGTATTCGACGGCTTTCCCTACTACGAAGCCAAGCGGGAAGCCAAGGAAATCCTGCTCGACGGTCCGGTGCCGGCGACGATCGTCAAGTCGACGCAGTGGTACGAGTTCGCGACCAACCACGACGCGGTGACCTGCACCGCCGAGGAAGTGGTCGTCGAGGACTGGCTGATTCAGCCCATTGCCGCCGACACCGTCGCCGACGTGTTGGTCGAGTCGGCCCTGGGACAGACGCACACGCCGCGCACCATCACCGGCCCGGACGCCATCCGGCTGCCCGACCTGACAACGAAACTGCTTGCCCAGCAAGGCGATAGCCGGCAGGTGCGAACCGTGGAACCCGCGGTCGCCGCGTTGGGCACCGGGGCGCTGCTCGCTTCGGGCCAGGCGATAGTCATCGGCCCGGATATCGACACGTGGTTGCAGACCATGGCTCCGCCCAGCACCAACGGGCATCATGCCGTGGACGGGGACGGCTCGAGCCCGAGCACTGGCCCGCGCCCCGGATAACAATTCCGTCACGATCGCGACGTCGGTTCCTTAGAAACCGGACCGATTTCTTAAAAATTCGGCGATCGCTTGATCGTTCGCTTAGCGAAATACTCCATGAGGGGTCCTAGTGTCGCCCGGCGTTCGTCGTCAGCGAACACGGTCATTGTGGGCTTCCGCTACTTTGGATTTCGAGGATCGGGAGCCTCTGGCGAGAGAAATCATTTTCGTTTCGAAGGACACAAACATCATGAAAATCAGCAGTATTGTCGCGCGCCGGAAAGTTGCCGGGATCAGTGCCGGCTGCTTGCTCGGGGGAATGGCCATGGGGATCGTCGGTGCGCCATCGGCGGCCGCTGCACCCGACTGCAGCCCCGCCGGTGTAAACAACACCGTCTCCACGGTGGAGGGCTCCGCCCAGCAGTATCTGGCGGCGCACCCCGGCGCCAACCAGGTGGTGACGGCCGCCTACGGGCAGCCGCGGCCGCAGGCCGAATCGAGCCTGCGCGGCTACTTCACCGGCCACCCGCAGGAGTACAACGACCTGCGCGGCATCCTGGCACCGATCGGTGACACCGAACGACAGTGCAATGTCTCCGCGCTGCCGCCCTACCTCGAGTCGGCCTACCAGGAGTTCATGGCCGGCTGATGCCGGTCCGAGACGACCCGCCACGATGTCGTGGCGGGTCGTTTTCACGTCGGCCGCGATTTTCTACGGTGTGAACGACTTCTCCGGCGGGTAATTGTGCAGTCAGCTACCAGAACTGGAGGGCGAGAATGCGGCTGCGCCGTAGCGAGCTGAGCAAGCCTGGTATCGCGCGCCAGCGACGCGGTACTGGTTTCTCCTATTACCGGCCGGACGGCAAGGTGCTGTCGGATCCGCAAACCCTGCAGCGCATCAAGGACCTGGTTATTCCACCGGCCTGGAAGAAGGTATGGATTTCGCCGTATAGCAACGGCCACATTCAGGCCGTGGGTGTCGACGCTGCCGGCCGCCGTCAGTATCTGTACCACCCCGCCTGGCAGCAGGAACGCGCCGAGGAGAAGTTCGACCGCGTGCTCGAACTGTCCACCCGGCTACCGGCGTGGCGCACCGAGATCGCCAAGGACCTGACGCGGAAGGGCTTGACCCGCAAGCGGGTATTGGCCCTCGCGCTGCGGCTGCTCGATCGCGGGTACTTTCGCGCCGGCGGTGAGCAATACGCCGAGGAAAACGAGTCCTACGGCCTGTCCACCCTGTTATGTGAGCACGTGGTGGTCCGGCGCGACGCGGTCGAGTTCGATTTCCCCGCCAAGAGCGGGGTCCGCCGCACCGTGGAGATCGAGGATCCCGAAGTGGTACGGGCGGTGCGTGCGCTGATGCGCCGGCCCAACCGCACCGAGCGACTGCTGGTGTGCCGCAACGCATCCGGGTGGCTGGATGTGCGTGCCGGCGATCTCAACGACCGATTCAAGGAGCTGGTCGGCGCCGAATACACCGTCAAGGACCTGCGGACCTGGCATGGGACGGTGCTGGCGGCCGCGGCGTTCGCCGACGCCGACCCACCGGTGTCGCGCCGCGTCGCCAAGCGCATCGAATCCGCGGTGATGAAAGAGGTGGCCGAGGAACTTGGCAACACTCCGGCCGTCGCGCGTGGTTCCTACGTGGACCCGCGCGTCGTCACCGGTTACGAGCAGGGGCTCACCATCGCCGCGGCGGCGCGCCGCGCCGAACGCGCCCGCAAACCCGATGTGGCCCAGGACATCCTGGACAAGGCGACCCGAATGCTGATCCGGCGAGTGGCCAAGGGCCACAGCGCTTCCGGATCATCCGCCCTGCCCAAGACCGCCTGAACCATAGACAATCGCCAGCTGAAAACTGGCTGAGAGTCGCCTGGCCCCCCGCGTTTGAGCGAATAACAACGGCGAATGCGGGTAATCGGGCTCCTGTGGGAAGTGCCCAAGCCGCCCTCGTAGCGGCAGCCTGCGTGGGTCACGTCTGTCAGCGGCGGCCGCCACCGGTTGGCCCCCGACTCGATGGCGCCGCCGTGCGGGTGGTTCAAACAATAGCCACACATGCCCATCCGCCAGCACCGAGGACCGTCTGCCGAGGAGGGAGAACATGTCCAAAAAAGAGGTTTCCGACTATCTGCTAGAGCGCTTGCGGGCGTGGGGCGTTGAACATGTATTCGGGTACCCCGGCGACGGCATCAACGGGCTGCTCGCGGCGTGGGGTCGCGCAGACAACAAGCCCAAGTTCATCCAGTCGCGCCACGAGGAGATGAGTGCCTTCGAAGCGGTCGGCTACGCGAAGTTCACCGGCCGGGTCGGCGTCTGTGCCGCCACATCCGGTCCCGGCGCGATCCATCTCCTGAACGGCCTCTACGACGCCAAACTCGACCATGTTCCGGTGGTGGCCATCGTGGGTCAGACCAACCGCAGCGCCATGGGCGGGAACTACCAGCAGGAGGTCGACCTGCTGAACCTCTTCAAGGACGTCGCCAGCGATTACGTCCAAATGGTCACCGTCCCCGAACAATTGCCCAACGTGCTGGACCGCGCGATCCGGATCGCGATGACGCAGCGGGCGCCGACAGCGCTGATCATTCCCAGTGACGTCCAAGAGCTGCCGTACTCGCCGCCCGAGCACGCGTTCAAGATGGTGCCCTCCAGCCTCGGCATCGAGTACCCGGACATCGCCCCCGACGACACCGCCATCGCGCGCGCGGCCGACGTGCTCAACGCCGGCAAGAAGGTCGCCATCCTGGTGGGCACCGGCGCCCGCGGCGCCCACCAAGAGCTGGCGGAAGTCGCCGACCTGCTCGGCGCGGGCGCGGCGAAGGCGTTGTTGGGCAAGGACGTGCTTTCCGACGAATTGCCTTGGGTCACCGGCTCGATCGGACTGCTGGGCACCCGGCCGAGCTACGAGATGATGCGCGACTGTGACACGCTGCTGACGGTCGGCTCCAGCTTCCCGTACACGCAGTTCCTGCCGGAATTCGGTCAGGCCCGCGCGGTGCAGATCGACGTCGACGGCCGGATGATCGGCATGCGCTACCCGTACGAGGTCAACCTGGTCGCCGACGCGAAAACCGCATTGCGGGCGCTGATCCCGCACCTGCGCCGCAAGGAGGACCGCTCCTGGCGCGAGGGCATCGAGAAGACCGTGGCCCGCTGGTGGGAGACCATGGAAAAGGAAGCGATGGTCAGCGCCCACCCGGTCAATCCGCTGCGACTCTTCTCCGAGCTGTCGCCGCTGCTTCCCGAAAATGCCATTGTCACCGCCGATTCCGGCTCCTCGGCCAACTGGTACGCGCGCAACCTGCGCTTCCGCGGCCACATGCGAGGTTCGCTGTCGGGCACGCTGGCCACCATGGGTCCCGGGGTTCCGTACGGCATCGGCGCCAAGTTCGGCCACCCGGACCGGCCCGTCATCGTGTTCGCCGGCGACGGCGCCATGCAGATGAACGGCATGGCCGAACTGATCACGATCAAGCGGTACTGGAACGAGTGGAAAGACCCCCGCCTGATCATCGCGATCCTGCACAACAACGATCTCAACCAGGTGACCTGGGAGATGCGCGCCATGGCCGGTGCGCCGAAATTCGCTGAGTCGCAGAATCTTCCGGATATCGACTTCGCCGCGTTCGCCGCCAGCCTGGGCCTGAGTGCCGTGGCCATCAAGGACCCGGAGGAGTTGTCGGACGCGTGGCGCAAGGCGCTGTCTGCGGATCGGCCCACCGTGCTCGACGTCTACACCGACCCCGACATGCCGCCCATCCCGCCGCACGCGACATGGGAGCAGTTCAAGTCGGCGACCACGGCGGTGCTCTCCGGTGACGAGGATCGCGTGGGCTTCGTCAAGGTCGGCCTGAAGACCAAGGTCCAGGAGTTCTTGCCGCACAAGAAGAGTTGACCGCAACGGGTCAACTCAGCCCCGCTTGTCCCAGCCCTGCGCCCGCGCTGCGCAGGTCGTCGACGAACGCCTTATAGACCTCGTCATGCCGGTCGCTGCGATCGCGCAACACCGACGAGGGATGAACCGTCGCCACAAGGGTCGGCTCGGGTGTCAGGTCGACATCGACGGTGGAGGGCAGCCGCAGTCGCTGGCCGCGCTGGGTGGATACCCGAAATGTGGCTCCCAGCAACGACTGTGCGGCGGTGGCGCCCAGGCACACGATGACCTTCGGTCGCACCGCCTCGATCTCGGCGATCAGCCAGGGCCGGCAGGCGACCACTTCGGTGCGGCCCGGTTTTTGGTGGATGCGCCGCTTGCCGCCCTTGCGGGTGAACTTGAAGTGCTTGACGGCGTTGGTCTCATAGACCATCGCCGGGTCGATCCCGGCGTCCTCGAGGGCGCGGGCGAGCAGTCGTCCGGCCGGGCCCACGAACGGCTCGCCGGCGCGGTCCTCCTGGTCGCCGGGCTGCTCACCCACCAGCATGATCGGCGCCCCGGGATGGCCGTTGCCGAACACCGTTTGGGTGGCATCCTCGAAAAGCGAACAGCCGTGGCAGGTTTCGGCCGCATCGCGCAGCGCGTCGAGGCCGCGCTCCTGCGGGAGGTAGCGGGCGGCCCCAGGTGCGTTCGATGTTGCGGCCATGATCAGATGAAGGCCGTGGGTGCCCCCGCTCCCCCACCGAGCGGGGGTACCCACGCCTTGGGCGGCTTGGTCAGCCCTTGCCGATGATGGCGTCGCGGGCCCGATCGAGCATCGCGGCGAACGGCCCGGCGGCCAGGTTGGCCACTTGGGATTCCACGCCGGCGTGCGGGCGGGTGGGGGCGATCGCCTCGGCGAGCTTGGCGGCGCGGCCCATGCGTTCGAGCTCCTCGCCGCTCAATTCCTCACCCAGCTTGGCGAATTCGTCGTGCTCCTCGTGCTCGGCGTGTTCGACCACGGCGTGGCGCAGCTTCGTCAATTCGCGAGTGAACTCCTCGCTGTCGACGTCGAGCTTCTCCAGCTTCTGCAGAACGGTCTTGGCCTCGTGCTCTTCGTGCAGCCGCTCATCCACCACGGCGGTGCCGTTGGCGATCTTGCGCTTGGCGCGGGGGTGAATGATCTCTTCCTCCGCGGTCTCGTGCACGGCGAGCATCCGGCGTAGTTCGACGAACGCCTTCTCGCGGGCCTTCCCGGATGCCGCCAGGGTTTCGGCGAACATCGCCTTGATCTGCTCGTGCTGACTGACGAGGAAGTCGACCACGTCGGTGGGCGACTTGATGGCGGTCGGTGCCACAGTGTCCCTCCCATCTTGGTTGGACGCGCAGGGCTGTGCGCGCTCGCTGAAACGGCTACCCGACGATTCCGACCGTCAAACGGGGTGTGGCCGTGCCCGTAGGGGGTATGTCCTGGACAAACGGCGAAAGGAGCACGCGGTCGATGGGCGCCGGAATGGGTCTCCGCGCGGGCCAGCGCACGCGGGCGCTGCTGCGCTGCGGGGTCGTCGGAGCGGTCGCGGCGGCCGCGATAACCACCGGGTGTTCGCATCCCGGATCGTCGTTGGAATCCGCGCCCGACGTCGAACTCTGGCGAACCGGCGCCGCGTTGCACGAGCCGGTGTGGTCCTACCGAATGCAGGCATTGCTCGCGCTCACCGACGATCACCGGCTGGCCGAGGTCACCGCCGGCGAGCGGGGCGGCGACGCCAAGACAAGGTTCTCCGCACCCATGGCGTCCGGGCGCAATCTGCAGATCAGCCGGAAGGACGAGGGCGACGTCTTCGTGCCGCAGCCCGATCGCGGCAGGGTGGCCGTGGTCGACCTGCAAAGTCTGCGCCAGGTCAGCGATTTCGACGCCGGACCGGCGCCGGCCTATCTATCTGAGGACGCGGGATTGCGGATGCTGCTGGCGCTGTCGTCGGACGGGACGGCGGTGACACCGGTAGACCAGTACGGCTACCGCAAGCTCCCCACCGCGGTCACCGGCACGAGCGCCGACACGATCGACGGCGCGAACCGCGGCCGCGAGCTCGACTATCACCTGTTCGGATCGTCGGGCATCCGCCATTTCCAGGGGACGTCGTCGCCGGCGGCGCAACGCGGCTCACTGGACTTCGACGTCGCGGTCTCGGCCGGTGACGGCACCGCGGTGACCCGCAGCTATGTCGCCGGCCGCGACGACGGCACGCTGCATGCGATCGATTCCCGCCGCGGCGGACACGGATTGGAGGAGCTGGCCAGCACGCGGTTGCCGTCGCCGATCCGCGAACTCGGCACCGACGACACCAGGATCTACGCCGCCACCGACCACGAGCTGGTGACCCTCGAAACGGCGAGCTTCACCGGCTTTCCCGACGGGCGAATCCCGATCCTCCGCAGCATCGATTATCGGTCGGGGTTGCCGCCCGACGCGCAGGCGGCCGCACTCTCGGGCATGGCCGTCGGGCCGCATCGGGTCTACCTCACCTTCGCGCACACGCCCTACGTGGTCGGCATCGCCAAGCCGCGGCTGTGACGGTCCCGGTTTAGGGGAGGGCCCTCGTCGGCTACATTTCGGGCAGGTTCGGCCGGTAAGGAGGCACTGGGGTGACCAACCCGCAGGACCCGTATTGGCAGAACCCGCTGAGCTACGACCCGCTTGGCCGTGTCCCGCCACCCGACGTGCAACCGCCCGCCATTCAGCCGCCCGCCATACCGCCGCCGCCGCCCGCACCCGCGCCCTATCGCCCTCCAATCAACACCATGGCGACGCTGTCGCTGGTTTTCGCGTTCCTGTTCGCGCCCCTGGGGGCGGTCCTGGGACATCTCGGGCTGGCACAGATCCGCCGCACCGGCGAACTCGGCCGGGACCGCGCCCTGGTCGGCGTGACGCTGTCGTACATCTTCATCATGTTGGCGGTCGTCGCCCTGGCCGGCTGGGCAACGCTGGCCGGGTCGACCTCGTCACACCGGGCGGCACCCGGCTCCAGCACGACGCCCGGACCCCCGCCGCCGACGGTTCCACCGGAGACCATCGCCACCCTGTTGCCCGGGCTCGACGCGCTGCGCAACATCACCGCCGACGCGAACCTCGACGTCGGCCCGACCTGGAACAGCCCCGGCCGGTCGCCGGACGACGGCAGCATCGACCGCCCGGAGTGCTGGGAAAGCATCGCCGCCGGCAGCCCGGACGCGTACACCCCCGGGGCGCTGGCCGGGTATCACGCCGGCGAGTTCACCGACACGCGCAGCATGATGAAGTCCATGCAGGTCATCCAGGGCGTGGCGGCGTTCCGCGATCCGGGCGCGGCCCAGGCGCAGCTGGGCACCCTGCTGTCGGGGTGGCACAAGTGCGGCGGCTCGACCGTCACCGTGAGCGCTCCCGGCGGGCAGCCGATCCCCATGTCGGTGAGCGAGCCCGCCGACGCCGGCAACGGCATCACCACCCTGGACCTGACGCCCAAGGGCATCCAGGTGCGCTCGGCCCGGGCGATCGCGGCGAAGGCGAACGTCGTCATCGACCTGAACGTGTCCGCCAGCGGCACCACGGACAGCGCGTCGCCCCGCGCGGCGGCCGTCAGCATCGCCAACTACATCCTCGGCAAGATCCCCGGCTGAGCGCCCCGCGCGCATCGGCCGCCGGCTAAGTAGGCTGGGCGGATGAAATTCGTCGACGTCGACGGGGTCGGGCGGGTCAGCCGAATCGGCCTGGGCACCTGGCAATTCGGTTCACGCGAGTGGGGTTACGGGGACAGCTACGCGGCCGGCGCCGCGGGCGATATCGTGCGCCGCGCCCGCGCCCTCGGGGTCACGCTGTTCGACACCGCCGAGGTCTACGGCCTGGGCAAGAGCGAGCGGATCCTGGGCGAGGCGCTCGGTGACGAGCGCGCCGACGTCGCGGTGGCCAGCAAGATCATGCCGGTCGCACCCTTCCCCGCCGTCGTCAAGCAGCGCGCCCGCGCCAGCGCGCAGCGACTGGGTCTGGACCGCATCCCGCTGTACCAGATTCATCAGCCCAACCCGGTGTTCCCCGATTCGGTGATCATGCCGGGCATGCGCGACCTACTCGACAGCGGCAAGATCGGCGCGGCCGGCGTCTCGAACTATTCGCTGCAGCGGTGGCAGAAGGCCGACGCCGCGCTGGGCCGGCCGGTGATCAGCAACCAGGTGCACTTCTCGCTCGCCTACCCGAAGGCGCTGAAGAACCTGGTGCCGTTCGCCGAGCGGGAGAACCGCATCGTGATCGCCTACAGCCCGTTGGAGCAGGGGCTGCTGGGCGGCAAATACGGCGTCGACAACCGCCCGGGCGGCGTCCGCGCGGTGAACTCGCTGTTCGGCACCGAAAACCTGCGCCGCGTCGAGCCGCTGCTGCAGCTGTTGCGCGACGTCGCCAAGGACGTCGACGCGAAACCGGCACAGGTGGCGCTGGCCTGGCTGATCAGCTACCCCGGCGTGGTCGCCATTCCCGGCGCGTCCAGCGTCGAGCAGCTCGAGTTCAACGTCGCCGCCGCCGATATCGAGCTGCCGACCGCATCGCGTGACGCGCTCACCGAGGCGGCGCTAGCCTTCCGGCCCACGTCGGCGGCGCGCTTCCTCACCGACCTGGCCAAGGAGAAGCTCGGCCGCGCCTAAGACTGGTTGGCCTCGGCGAACGCGGCCGGGCTGGCCGGCGCGCCGCGGGCGACCACCAGCGGCATAGAGGTCGAGGCGTTGGTGCGCAGGATGGTGTGCACGACGTCGATCAGGTCCTCGACGGGCATCAGCTTGCCGGGCATGCAGCCGCGCGACGACCACAGCGGGACGGCCTTCATCGCGAGATCCATGTCCCAGCCCTCGTTCATGCCGGTCTGGCCGTCGCCTTCGCCGCCCGCGCACTCGCCGACGATCAGATTGGTGAAGCCGATGTCGGAGTGTTCGGCCCGCCACGCTTCCACGAGCCGTTCCAGCGCGGCCTTGCTGACGCCGTATGCGCCCAGCCCCGGCCACGGCGGCCCGAAGGTGCCGGCGTCGGAGGACAGGTACACCGCCTTGCCGGCCGACGCGGTCAGGTGCGGCACCGCCGCCGCCGTCACCAGCGACGCGCCGATGACGTTGGTGTCGAAGATGCGCCGCCAGGTGTCGGCGTCGGTGTCGACCATGCGGACCAGCGGGCCGACGGCGGGTGTGTACACGAGGTTGTCGATGCCGCCGAGGGTCTCGGCGGCACGATCAATGGCCGAGCGGCAGGACGCCTGATCGGTGACGTCGCACTCGACGGCGATCGCGTTCGGGCCGGCGTCCTTGGCCGCGGCTTCGATGCGCTCCCGGCGCCGGGCCAGCAGCGCCACCTGATCGCCACGCTGCGCAAGGCCGACGCCTATGCAACGCCCCAGCCCACTGGAGGCGCCGACCACCACTGTCCTTGACATATTTGCCCTCTCCTGTAACGCAAGACGCTGTCGCCAGAAACCTACCGGATGCGGCGCGTCGCGTCGTGGTCACTCAGCCGCTTAATTCGGAACGACTGTTTTCCGGTCACTCAACTTGGCCCGGTACATGGCGGCGTCCGCTCGGGCAGTGATGGCGTCAACGGAGTCGCCGGTGTCGGCAAGCGCGGCACCGATGCTCAACGTTGCGCGAATCATGTTGCCGGACAAGTGGATCGGTTCGGCGACCCTGCTGCGAATCTTTTCCGCAATCTGGGCGAGCTCGCCGGGGCTGCGCACGCCGGGCAACAACACCAGTATCTCGTCACCCCCCGTCCGCCCGACCGTGTCGCCGCGACGAACGCTCGTCCGAATCCGCGCCGCCAGGGTTGCCAGCACGAAGTCCCCGATGCCGTGCCCCCACGTGTCGTTGATCGCCTTGAAGTGGTCGACGTCGCAGAACAGGACGCCGACGTGCGTTCCCGCGGGTTGCGGCTGCGCCAATTCGGACTCGAGCCGGCTGAGGGTCTCGGCCCGGTTGACCAGCCCGGTCAACGTGTCGAACCGCGCCAACCGTTCCAGGCGCTGTTCGGCCTCGACCTGGTCGTCGACGACGCGGAGCGAGGCTATCAACCCATCGGTGTTGCCGTGCTCGTCGACGTAGGGCTTACCGTGGGCATCGACCCAGTGGTATTCACCCTCGTCCGAGCACGCTCGGAACCGTTGGCGGACCCACTCACCGCCCGCAATCCTGTCCAGGGCGGCTTTTAGGCCTTCGCGGTCCTCGGGGTGGACGTGCCGGGCGAACTCGGAGCCGGTCCACCGGCCTCCCAGCGCAACCTCCGCGGCTGGTGACACCCACACGACCTCGCCGCCGCGGAGGTGAACCTTGATGTCCACGGCATTATCGGCGAGGACGCGATAGCGCATCTCCGCATAAGCGCGCTGGTTGTTGATTATCTCCTTCTCCATCAGCAGTTTCTGTTCACGCTGACTGAAGTAGAAGGTGACCGCGCCAACGACCGCGGTGCCCAGCAGTATCGAGAAGGTCCACTCGGCGTGCTCGTCCAGGCCGAGCTCCAGGAAGATCGGCCTCGCCAGGGCCACGACAAGCGGGAAACTGGCGAGGATGGCGACCAACCGGACCAGCGACCGCCGGTCCGGGCGGGCCAGGAGCCAGGAAAGCGGAAACCGATCGCGACGTGCCAACGAGGTCGCGGCGACGAGAAGCAGCAGAGTCGACGCCGACAGGAACGCCTGGCCCTTCGAAGGCGAGACGCCCACCAGCGCCAATGCATCAAACAAGTAGGCCGCCACCATGACAAACGGCACAGCCGCGCCACCCAGGATGCAGACAGGCCAGACCACGCGCGCCCCGCGGTCTACTCGTACCAATGCGATCGCCGTCGCCAAAGGCAGCACTGATGAAGCCGTCTGGGCGCTCGGGCGCCCGGGCCAGGACCATTGGTGCAAGCCAACCTCATCGCCAAACCAGACCGTGTCGAGCGCGAACGATCTGCCGGCCGCGTACTCCGCGAGCACGATGACCGCAAACGCGCCCACCGCTACGGCCAGGACGCGCCCGGCCCATATGCTTCGCGACGATGGATGCCCGAGTTGCGCCAGAATCGCCAGACCCAGTGCAGCGAGCCACAGCCCGGTCCACGGCATCATTTCCGGCCAGGTCGGATAGATTCGTTTCAACTGCTCGATGCCGGTCGTCCAGCCCAGCCAGTTTGATGCGGCGACGGTAAGGACGACGACGACGACCGCCTGGCCGCACCGGGTCACCGCCGTTTCCGCGCCCAACGCAGGACCCGGCCTGTCCATCGACTGTCCCTTCTTTGCCGGGCGGCTTCTGGACCGCTGATCCTGGGGCGACGCCGAGCGGTTCGACGCCATCAATGATCCGCAAAAGCGACGACCAATATCGCATTTTCGTCAAGATCAATCCCGCCGCGCCGCGCATACCCATGAATGCGGAGGCGGCCGACGGCTTGTCGCTCCCGACGACAGTGTCGTCATACACCGGCGCATCGTTTCGGCGCCGACCCGGCCCGCGGGCTCACCGGCCGAGATCTTGTCACTGGGCGAGCGTCAGTCGCCGTCGGGGGCCTGCAGCACCACGGCGGTGTGCGCGTCCACGGTGAACGTGCCTCCCCCGGGAACCTCGTCGGCGGGCGTGGCCTCTTCGGGCCCGGTGAAGACCACCACCCGCCAGGCGGCACCGAATTCCTTTGGCGGCAAGGTGAATTCAATCGGTTCGTAGTGGGCGTTGAAGCACAGCAGGAAGGAGTCGTCGAGCATCCGCTGCCCGCGCGCATCGCGGTCGGGGATGCCGTGACCGTTGAGGAACACGGTGACCGACTTGGCGAATCCGGCGCCCCAGTCCTCGTCGGTCATCTCCGCACCCTCGGGGGTGAACCAGGCGATGTCGGGCAGCCCGTCCTGACCACGGCGGCCCAGCGGTTTGCCGGAGAAGAACCGGCGCCTGCGGAACACCGGGTGCTCGGCGCGCAGCGCCGACACCGCGCGGGTGAACTCCAGCAGTCCGGCGTCGGCGCTGGACCAGTCGATCCAGGTGAGCTCGTTGTCCTGGCAGTAGCCGTTGTTGTTGCCGTTCTGGGTGCGGCCGAGTTCGTCGCCATGGCAGATCATCGGCACGCCCTGGGACAACAGCAGGGTGGTCAGGAAGTTGCGCTGCTGGCGGGCGCGCAGGTCGTTGATCTGCTCGTCGTCGGTGGGCCCCTCGGCTCCGCAGTTCCAGGACCGGTTGTGGCTCTCGCCGTCGTTGTTGTCCTCGCCGTTGGCCTCGTTGTGCTTCTCGTTGTAGGACACCAGATCGCGCAGCGTGAAGCCGTCGTGGGCGATGACGAAATTGATCGACGCCACCGGCCGCCGTGCGGTGTGCTCGTAGAGATCGGCCGATCCGGACAGCCGGTAGGCGAACTCGTCGAGGGTGGCGGGCTCGCCGCGCCAGAAGTCGCGGACGGTATCGCGGTACTTGCCGTTCCACTCGGTCCACTGCGGCGGGAAGTTGCCCACCTGGTATCCGCCAGGGCCGACGTCCCACGGCTCGGCGATCAGCTTGACCTGGCTGACGGTCGGATCCTGTTGCACGAGTTCGAAAAACGTTGCCAGGCGGTCGACGTCGTAGAACTCGCGGGCGAGCGTGGCCGCCAGGTCGAAGCGGAAGCCGTCGACGTGCATCTCGGTCACCCAGTAGCGCAGCGAATCCATGATCAGCTGCAGCGCGTGCGGGTGCCCGACGTTGAGGCTGTTGCCGGTGCCCGTGTAGTCCATGTAGTACTGCTTGTCGTCCTCGACCAGCCGGTAGTAGGCGGCGTTGTCGATGCCGCGCATCGACAGGGTCGGGCCCAGGTGATTGCCCTCGGCCGTGTGGTTGTAGACCACGTCGAGGATGACCTCGATGCCGGCTTCGTGCAGCGAGCGCACCATGGCCTTGAACTCCTGCACCTGCCCGCCCGGCGTGGTGGCGCTGGAGTACTTGAAGTCGGGCGCGAAGAAGCCAATCGTGTTGTAGCCCCAGTAGTTCGACAGCCCCTTGTCGACCAGGGTGGAATCGTTGGCGAAATGGTGCACGGGCATCAGTTCGATGGCCGTGACGCCCAGGCTCTGCAGGTGCTCGATGATCACCGGGTGCGCCACCCCGGCGTAGGTACCGCGCAGCTGCTCGGGGATGTCGGGATGGGTCTGGGTCATGCCCTTGACGTGCGCCTCGTAGACGACGGTGTCGGCGTAATGACGGTCCGGCGGCCGGTCGTTGCCCCAGTCGAAGTACGGATTGATCACCACCGACTTGGGCATGCTTGCGGCGGAGTCGTCGTCGTTGCGGCTGTCGGGGTCGCCGAAGTTGTAGCTGAACAGCGACTGGTTCCACTCGAACGAACCGTCGATGGCTTTCGAATAGGGGTCGACCAGCAGCTTGTTCGGGTTGCAGCGCTGCCCCGCGGCCGGGTCGTAGGGACCGTACACGCGGTAGCCGTAGCGCTGACCGGGTTCGATGTTGGGGATGTACGCGTGCCAGATGAAGCCGTCGACCTCCGGCAGCGTCACGCGGCTCTCGGCGCCCTCAGCGTCGAACAGGCACAGCTCCACCCGCTCGGCCACCTCGCTGAACACGGCGAAATTGGTGCCCGCGCCGTCGTAGGTCGCGCCCAGCGGGTAGGCCCTGCCCGGCCACACCTCTCCGGTGGGCGTGGGAGCGAGAGCGTCTGCGGTGGTCATGGCGTTTTCAATACCCTGCTTACACAACCGTCAAACTGTGCACCGCGCACCCTGTTGCCGGGACTAATCGGAAAGCATTGGGCCATAAACGATCACGGCTTGAGTATGACCTTCACCGCACCGTCCTGTTTCTTCTGGAAGATGTCGTAGGCGTGCGGTGCCTTATCCAGCGGCAGCACGTGGGTGGCGAAGCTGTCGACACCGAGCGGGTCCTCATCGGTGAGCAGCGGCATGATGTCGTCGACCCAGCGCTTCACGTTGGCCTGCCCCATCCGCAAGGTCACCTGCTTGTCGAACAGGGTGAGCATCGGCAGCGGGTCGGCCATGCCGCCGTACACGCCGATCAACGAGATCGTTCCGCCGCGCCGCACGATGTCGATGGCGGAGTACAACGCGGACAACCGGTCCACGCCGGCGGTTTGCATGACCCGTTTGCCGAGCGCATCGGGCAACAGCCCGGCGACCTGTTGCGCCAGTTTTGCCGCCGGAGAGCCGTGCGCCTCCATGCCGACCGCCTCGACGACCGAGTCGGTTCCCCGGCCGTCGGTCAGGTCACGGATCACGTCACCGAGCGAGCCGTCGAGCCGGCTCAAATCGATGGTGTGGATCCCGCGTTTGGCCGCGCGACCTAGCCGCTCGGGCACCAGGTCGACGGCGATGACGCGGTAGCCCAGGTGGTCGGCGATCCGCGCCGCCATGTCCCCGATGGGTCCCAACCCGAGCACGGTGACCGACCCACCGTCCGGAATGTTGGCATAGTCGACCGCCTGCCATGCCGTGGGCAGCACGTCCGACAAATAGACGAACCGCGAATCCGGCGGTCCCACAGGAACTTTGATGTGAGTGAACTGCGCCTGCGGGACGCGAAGCAGCTCGGCTTGTCCGCCCGGGACCGAGCCGTAGAGCTCCGAATAACCGAACAGCGCCGCCCCCATGCCCTGCTCGCGCACCTGGGTGGTCTCGCACTGGGTGTAAAGCTTCTCACTACACATCTGGCAACTGCCGCAGGAGATTTGGAACGGGATGACGACCCGGTCCCCCACCCTCAGGTCGCCCGCCTCGGTGCCAACCTCCCGCACGATTCCCATGGGTTCGTGGCCAAGGATGTCCCCGGGGTTCATGAATGCCCCGAGAATCTCGTAGAGGTGCAGGTCGGATCCGCAGATGTTGGTCGAGGTGACCTCGATGATGGCATCGGTGGGCTGCTCGATCTTCGGGTCGGGCACCGAGTCCACCCGTACATCGCGTTTGCCGTGCCACGTGACAGCCTTCATGTGAAGGGCGATACCCGCCTCGCATCGGTCGAAACCGCGTCCGGCACTGCTACGGGTTGAGCCCGTGGTGCTGACGGTCCAGGAAATCACCGAAGCGGATGTGCGCCTGGACAACGGCGTCACCATCGACTTCGACCCGGTGCTCGCCCGGGTTTTGGACCACCATCGGCGACGCGACGCTGAATACCACGCCTGGGGCGACGGCTACGAACCCAGCCGGATGCTCGACCACGGCGACGGCACCTCGCCGAGGGTCGGCCCGCGCCCTTTCCGATGAAGTGAATACCGCGAAAACCACTCGCCGACGACCAGATTCAGCGTTTCAGTCGGCAATGCTTGAGCGGGTGTTCGCTGTCGATGAGGGCGGCCGCGACGTCCACCAGCCTGATGTTGGATTGTTGCGAGAGCCGCCTGAGCAGTTCGAACGCCTCGACGGAATCGAGATTGAACCGTTCCATGACCACACCCTTGGCCTGGCCGATGACGTCACGCGAGGCGAGCGCGCTGCGGAATTGGTCCTGGCGGCGCATCATCGACCAGGCCAGCGCGATATGGGTGGCGTACACCGTGCCGAGCTCCACGGACTCCGCGCTGAATGCGCGCGGGGTATCCGCATAGAAGTTGAGGGCGGCCATGCTGCTGCCGTCGACGAACAACTCGAACGACAGGATGGAGCGGATCGGGGTCTGCTCGAGGGCATACCGGCGGTAGCGCAGCCAGCGCTGTTCGGCGTTCAGGTCGGCGATGTGCATGATGTGGTGCTCCCAGGCTGCGGCGAGGCACGGCCCTTCGCTGAACCTGTTCTGAATTGCGTCCAGGATCGTCGGGTAGCGATGCGTGGCGGCGACACTGCTGACCGACCTGCTCTTCTCGGCCAGCGTGATCCCCGCATACTGGGCGCCGGAGACGTGGTGCACCCCGTTTTCGATGAGCTCGTGCAGCCCGGCCGCGGTGTCGCGCTCGTCGCGCTCCAGATTCGTCACCAGCTCCACGAGCTGGGCGGCGATGGTGACGGTGCCGTCTCGCATTAACATCACCTCCAAAGGCCGTCCCGGCCGCGGAGCCCCTTCAACAGGGTCACGGTGACATTGACATTTTGCGATTGCCAACGCCCAATCAGAAGTCTATGAGCCATTCAGCGAAGCGCAAGGCCACCTAACGAACACGCCCAGGGGTGCGGTGGGACCCAGTCCGGCGATGGGGGGCAGACCGAGGGCTTGAATCTCCCGAGCGGCCTCAAACCCGCTCCTGGCCAATGCCTTTCGCTACCGGAACCCCGCGATCCGGGGATGTGGGTCGCGGCCCACCCTTCAACGCCGCCTACACTCGGGGCAGTGACCTCCATTGTGATCGTGGGAAGCGGCTTCACCGGATTCACCTGCGCCAGTCGGCTGGCCCGGACGCTGCGCCGACGGCGTGCACCCGTCGACGTCACGATGATCTCGCCGGTCGACTACATGCTGTACACGCCGCTGTTGCCCGACGTCGCCGGTGGCGTCGTCGATGCCCGCTTTGTTGCTGTCCCACTGGCCAATTCGCTCAAGGGCGTCCGCGCGGTGCGCGGCCGCGTGGACACCGTGGACTTCGACCGACGCACGCTGACCTATTGCGATCCCGAAGAGCGAAGCCATTCCATGTCCTGGGACCGGCTGGTCCTGACCCCGGGATCGGTGACCCGGTTGTTCGATGTCCCGGGGCTGGCCAGGCACGCGCGCGGGTTGAAGACCACCGCCGAGGCCCTCTATTTACGAGACCATTTCGTCGAACAGCTGGAGCTGGCCAACATCGAGGACGATCCCCGGGTGGCCGCGGCCCGGCGCACCGTCGTGGTGGTCGGCGCGTCGTATTCGGGCACCGAGCTGGTGGCCCAGCTGCGGGCGCTGGCGGACGCGGCGGCCAAACAGATGGGCTTCAACCCCGCCGAGGTCCGGTTCCTGCTGCTGGACCTGGCCGATCAGGTGATGCCCGAGGTGGGAAAGAAGCTGGGCGACGCCGCGCTCAAGGTGTTGCGCAAGCGCGGCATCGACGTCCGGCTCGGCATCACCCTCAAGGAGGCGCACGCCGATCACGTTGTGCTCAGCGATGATTCACGCATCGAGACGCGCACCATCGCCTGGGTCACGGGGGTGACCGGCGCCCCGTTGATCCAGAACCTGGGACTACCGACCGAAAAGGGCCGGCTCACAGTGCGGGCCGACCTGCAGGTGCCCGATCACCCCGAGGTGTTCGCCGCGGGTGACGCGGCCGCGGTTCCCGATCTGACTCAGCCGGGTAAGGTCACCCCGCCGACCGCCCAACACGCCACCCGGCAGGGCAAGGCGCTGGCCCGCAACGTCGCGGCCAGCCTCGGTCACGGCAGCAGCAAGGAATACAAGCACCGCAACCTGGGCCTGGTGGTCGACCTCGGACCGCGCTACGCGGTGGCCAACCCGCTCAACATCCATCTGTCCGGGTTGCCCGCCAAAGCGGTCACCCGGTCGTACCACTTGTACGCGATTCCGCGGGGCGTCAACCGGTGGGCGGTGTCGCTGGCGTATTTGACCGACGCGTTGTTCACCCGCTCGGTGGTCTCGATCGGGTTGTCCTCCGAGGGCGACGCGCAATTCACCGCCAGCGAAGGTATTCCGATGCCGAAGACGAGCTGACGCAGCCGATTTCGGCGAGCTCAGCCTTCGGCCGACTGCTGCGCCATCGCATAGGCGAGCTGCAGGAAGTCCGCGCCGGCCAGGGCGGTGAACACGCCCGCGATCAGCCGGGTGAATCGGGGTGCGAACACCAGGCCGATGGCAAACCCCGTGGCGACCCACATGTCCAGACAGAACGGGCAGGTCAGCAGCTCCCCCAGGCTGTGCCTCAGTTGGCTGTGCTTACGCACCTCCTCCTGGACCTCCGCGGGCCCGCCCGTGCCCTGGTAGTGCGTAAAGGGCGCGCGCAGCGGGCTGGTCACCGCGTCCTTTGTCAGGGTGCGCGACAGTTTGTGGGTGCCCAGCGTCAGCAGGAGCAGGTCTTGGACCCGCCAGCGCGTCGGCAACGTGCGCCCGCTGACCAGCGCGGCCAGCACCGCAACGGTCACCACGACGCCGTAGACGACCAGCACCGCCAGGTAGCCGCCCAGCGGCCGGTCGTTGTCGCCGCGGTAGGCGTCCGCTTCCTGCCGCGCGCTACCGGCGACCTGAGCACCGGCTTCCGCCAACTCACCCATCGCTTCTCCTCACAGGCACAGCGGGACGGGTACCCGGCGTCGGCCGATGCAATCCGCGGTGCGGTCTACCGGGTGCCGGGGTCGACGGGCTTGGCCGTCTTCGCGGCCTCACGCAAGCTGCGGTTGGTGGACCTCAGGTCCGTGTTCGCCGCCGACAGCGTGGCGTTGTGGTCCTCCAGATCGAGGATGCGCGCGACGCCGGCCAGGTTGACCCCGGAATCGACCAGCTCACTGATGCGCCTGAGGCGCATCAGGTCGTCGGCGCTATACCGGCGCGTTCCGCCGCGGCTGCGGGCCGGTGTGATCAGGCCGTAGCGCTCGTAGAGCCGCAGCGACTGCACCGCGATCCCGGACAATTCAGCCGCCACCGAAATGCCGTACACACCATGGTTGGACGAGGGGGCACCCGGGTCGCCACGGTGGTCGGCCATCGCACCTCTCCTTTGAGCAATCGGCTAGAAAATCTGTTTAGCACACTTGCGTCATTCTGTCGACAGTGCTATATCAAATCTATGTCGTTAGACATAGGAAATTGCCGACCCGCCGCCTAGATTGGAGTGAGAGGTGACCACCATGCTGATGCGTTCAGATCCCTTCCGTGAGCTCGACCGCTTCGCCCACCAGGTCCTCGGTACCGCCGCCCGGCCGGCCGTGATGCCCATGGACGCCTGGCGGGAAGGCGAGAAGTTCGTCATCGAGTTCGACCTGCCCGGCATCGATGCCGACTCGCTGGACATCGACATCGAGCGCAACGTGGTGACCGTGCGCGCCGAACGACCGGCCCTCGATCCCAACCGCGAGATGCTGGCCACCGAGCGGCCGCGCGGCGTGTTCAGCCGCCAGCTGGTGCTCGGCGAGAACCTCGACACCGACAAGATCGAGGCCTCGTACGCCGAAGGTGTTCTGCGCCTGCACGTTCCGGTGGCCGAGAAGGCCAAGCCGCGCAAGATCACCGTGGGCCGCGGTGACACGCCCCGTGCCGTCCGGGACAGCGCGGAGCAGCACGAGGTGATCAACGCCTGATCGACCGGCGGGCCGGGCGGCGGCCCCCTGCACGCACCCGCGTGCCGACTCCCCCAACCGCCGCCCGCCGCCGGCCCCAGGCCACCGGCGCGGACGTCTCGCCCGGTGCTACCGAGACCGGACACACCATGAAATGGGAACTCGACGGCCAAACCGCCGACGTCGAACGGGCGTTGGCCGGGGGCGCCGCGCAACCGGCGGGCTGGTTTCGGTTCTACTTCACCGACCAGCGCTGGGAATGGTCGGATCAGGTGCACCGCATGCACGGCTATGAGCCCGGCAGCGTCACCCCGACCACCGAACTGGTGCTGTCCCACAAGCATCCCGACGACCGCGGACACGTCGCGACCACCATCGAGCAGATTGTGCATACGCGCCAGGCTTTCAGCACGCGCCATCGGATCGTCGACACCCGGGGGGAGGTGCACCACGTCGTCGTGGTCGGCGACCGGATCTTCGACGACGACGGCGACGTGGTCGGAACGCACGGGTTCTACATAGACGTCTCCGGTCCCCGCGAACGCATGCGCGAGGACGAGATGAGCGCGAAACTCGCTGAGATCAGCGAGAATCGGGCCGGCATCGAACAGGCCAAGGGCATGCTGATGCTGATCTACGGGATCAACGAACGCGCGGCCTTCGACTTGCTCAAATGGCTGTCCCAGGAATCGAACGTCAAGCTGCGTCCGCTGGCCGAGCAGATCGCCACGGACTTCCGCCGGGCCGGCCTGCCGCTGAGCACGCAGTCCGAATTCGACCACCTGATGCTGACCGCGCACCAGCACGTCCGCTCCACCGGCGATCCCGAGTAAACAGCCTGCGGGCCAAGATCTTTCGCCATCAGTGGTCGTCGATCAGTGGGGCGACCCAATGCACCCGGGTGCCGCCCTCGGGCGGGCAGGTGATCTCACAGGTGCCGCCGAGTTGTTCGGCCCGCCGCTTCATGTTGGCCAGGCCGCTGCGCCGCGTGTTGGTGGCCGGGATGCCGCATCCGTCGTCAATCACGTTGAGGATGAACATGTCCGCGACGCTGATCTCGACGGTTAGCCGCGATGCTCCGGAATGACGCAAGGCATTGCTCACGGCTTCGGTGGTGACCGATTCGGCGTGGTCGGCCAGCTCGGCGCCGACGGCGGTCATCGGCCCGTCCAGGCGCACGGTCGTGACGAGATCGCGGTTTTCGGTCAGGTCGGCGACCACCCGCTGGATGCGCTGCCGGAAGTCTTCGCTGGCGGCCAGCGGGGATTTGAGCGCGAAGATCGTCGTGCGGATTTCCTCGATGATGGTCTGCAGGTCGTCGAGCGTGCGATTGAGCCGGTCGGCCACCTCCGGCGAGCGGGCCCTGGCCAGCGTGCCCTGCAGGTTCATGCCGGCCGCGAAAAGCCGCTGGATGACGTGGTCGTGGAGGTCATGCGCGATGCGTTCGCGCTCCGCCAAGATGGTCAGCTGCCGGGCGTCCTCACGCGCCGAGGTCAGCGCCAGCGCTATCGCGGCGTGCGTGGCGAAATCGCTGACCAGGTCCAGGTAGCTCTCGTCGAACGGCGGCTGATCTGCTCCGCGGGCGATGGCGATCACGCCGACGACCTCATCGCGGGCGCGCAGCGGCATCAGGATCGCCGGGCGCTGCCCGACGTCGGTGAAGGCCTGGATCGGATACCGCAGCTCCTCGGTGATCAGCGGCTCGCCGGACCGAAACACCGCGCCGCTGGTCGAGCCGTCGACCGGGACTCGCTGGCCCAGCACATCGGTGGCGTGTATCCCCACCGCGGCGGAGACCACCAGCGTGTCGACCTCGTCGTCGGCTGCGTCGGCGTCGTCCGGCACCAACACGATGGCCTGTTCGGCGTCGGTCAACACCCGCGCGCGTTCGGCGATCAGCTGCAGGGGACGCCGGTGCGGTTCGGGGCGCGACAGCAGCGCGGTGGTGATCTCGCGGCTGGCTTCGATCCACTTCACCGATGTCCGTTCGCGTTCGAAGACCTGCGCGTTGTCGATGGCGACGGCGGCCGCGAAGGCCAACGCGCGCGCGGCGACCTCGTCGGACTCGGAGAACACCCGCGCCGGATCGACGTGAGTGAGATACAGATTGCCAAACACGGTGCCGCGGATGGTGATCGGGACCGCGAGGAAGGCGCGCATCGCCGGATGGTATTCGGGAAAACCGACCGCGGCGGGGTGCGTGGTCAGATCGTCCATCCGCAGCGCGGGCGTGTCCAGCAGCGACAAACTCAACAGCCCCTTGCCGACCGGCAGGTGCCCGATGCGCCGAACGGTCTCGGCGTCCATGCCCTCGTGGACAAACGACATCAAGTCGCCGTCGCGATCGCGGATGGCCAGCGCCCCGTACGGGGCTGAGGTTAATTCCCTTGCGGCGCTGATGATCCGGTGCAGCGTGGCGTCGAGGTCGAGGCCCGCGCCGATCTCCACGATCACCCGCAGCAATTGCTCCATCTGATCGCGCGCGGCCAGCAGCTCGTCGAGCTGGGCATGCATCTTGCCGACCAGCCCGCGCTGTCCGAGTCCGGCGAACGCCGAGCCCTTTTCGCCGCCGGTCACCCCGACCAGTCCGGCGGCGTCGACGGTGGGCCGGACCGCTGATTGAGTTTCGACGCGAACACCGCCGCCTGGGTGCGGCGCTCCATGCCGAGTTTGGCCAACAACCGCGACACGTAGTTCTTCACCGTCTTCTCCGCGAGGAACATCCGCGCGGCGATCTGCCGGTTGGTCAATCCTTCGCTGAGCAGTCCGAGCAGCGTGCGTTCCTGCTCGGTCAGTCCGGACAGCGGATCCTCGCGCGTGGTCGCGCCGCGCAGCTTGGCCATCAGCGCCGCGGCCGCCCGGTTGTCCAGCAGCGACTTGCCGGCACCCACCTCTTTGATCGCGTGCGCCAGCTCCATGCCCTTGATGTCCTTGACGACGAACCCGCTGGCACCGGCCAGGATCGCCTCGAGCATCGCCTCGTCGGAGGTGAACGACGTCAACATCAGGCAGCGCAGGTCGGGGTGATCCGACACCAGGTCGCGGCACAGTTCGATGCCGTTGCCATCGGGCAGGCGAACGTCGAGCACGGCCACGTCGGGCTGCAGCGCCGGTATCCGGGCTTTCGCCTCCGCCACCGTGCCCGCCTCGCCGACGATCTGGAGATCGGCGTCGGAAGCGAGCAGATCGGAAAGACCGCGGCGGACGACTTCGTGGTCGTCGACCAGGAACACCTTGACCATGGCGGGCCCTTTCCTGCCGGTCTCGCAACTGGAAAGATTCGCGGCAGACCAGACCAATATCCCATATTCTCGACGGGAGCCATCGAGAAGCAACGGGTTCAACGACTTTGGTCCCCACGGCTGAGGACCTTCGGCCGACGCTCCGGCTGACGGCGCGTCAATACCCTTGCGGCAGTGGCCCGTTGCGGACACCGGACGCATTCGCGGGAAGGGAATCTTGATGACCGATGACGGAGTCACCATCCTGCCGGTGCACGAGTGCTGGGAGCTCCTCGCCAGCCTGGCGCTGGGCCGGCTGGTCACCTACGCCGACGGTCAGCCCGACATCTTCCCGGTCAACTACGTCGTCCAGCGCCGGACCGTGCTGTTCCGCACCGCCGCGGGAACCAAGCTGGTCAGCGCCGCGATCAACAATCGGGTGCTGTTCGAGGTCGACGACCACAACGTCGCCGAGGCATGGAGCGTGATAGTCCGCGGCACCGCGCGGTCGCTGCGCACGCCCGAGGAACTCGAGGAGGCCGAACGCGCGCAGGTGTTGCCGTGGACCAGGCCGGAAAAGACGCACTATGTGCGCATCGTTCCGCAGAGCATCACCGGCCGCCGGTTCCAGTTCGGGTCGCCGCCGGGTGACGTGTAGCGCCCACGATCAGTTCGCCCACTCGACGAAGTCGCCCAGGTCGCGTCGCGGCGTCGCCGGCAGCGGGTCGGCGTTGATCGGCGCCCAGCCCACCCGAAGCAGCATCTGCGGGTAGTTGCTGTCGCCGAAGATGTCGGAGCGGACCGCTTCGCGGGTTGCGGGCATCTCCAGGGGTTCGGTGACCGGGCAACTGGCCAGCCCCGTCGACGTCGCGGTGAGCAGCGCGACGCTGGTCGCTTCCCCGGCACGCAGCTGCGCCAGCCGGTCGTCGTGGCGGGTGCCGAGCGCGAGCACCACGGCGTTGTCGTCGGCCGGGCACGAATCCGGCGCCATCGGCAGGACCGCTCCGGCGAACACGCGGCTCGGGATCTTGGCGTCCGGATCGGATAGCGGCGCGTTGTGGGCCGGAACGCCCGCGACCGAGAAGTAGCGCCCGCTCCACGCCGTGAGCTCGGCGAGATAGTCCTGGGTCAGGTGCTCGCGGACGGATTCGGCGACGATGTCGTGCAGCCTGTCGATGTCTTCCACCTGGCACAGTGTGACGCCGGCGCGGGCGGCGCGCGCCGCCATCAGCGCGATATCACCCATCGGCACGGGCCAGGAGCTGTAGTGGCGCCGATCGGTGCGCCGCCGCGGGATGGCGGCCGCGAGCGCGATGTCGACGTAATCGGCGAGCTGCGGGGAGAGCTCGATGGTGGCGAGGTGGGTGGGATCGTCGGGGTTCGGCAGCCGGCTCACCCGGGATCGCCACCCCACCGCCGCGAACGCCGCCACGCAGTGATGCAGCGCCGTGCCGCAACTCAGGATCAAGTCGCGACCATCGGGGTCGGTATTGGGCAGTTGCCGGCCGGGGTCGGCGTACAGCTGCAGGCTCGCCGCGTCGACGCGCCACCGCCACGGTTGGGTGTTGTGCACCGACGGGGCGCGCGATGCCAAAGTCAGGGCCGTCCGGATCGTTCCGGCGTCCGGAAAGCGGGTGTCCATGCCCGGTCCCCCTCTCGCGTAGCGCCTACAGATATCCACGATCACGCGTTCGCGGCGGTCTTGCGAGGGCACGACGGCTCTAGCTCAAGGGACTTTTGGCAATATCCGCGGCCGGCCCGCAGTGGGGCCATCGGCCTTTATGCTGACCACGATGGCGACCCACGGCCCCGATCCCACCACGCCGCTGTGGCGCGCGGCGCAAGTGTTCCGCCTGCTGAGCTGCGTCTACGCCACCGGCTTTCAAATCGCGATCAACCCGGATCTGGTTCGGCCCGTGCTGGGTTGGGTGCTTTTCGCCGGGCTGATCGGCTGGAGCGCGGCGTGCGCGGTCGCCTATCTGCGGGGCTTCGGCCGCACACCGGCGTGGGTGCTCGCCGAGCTGGCGGTCGTCGTCTTGCTGATGTGGTCGAACAACCTCGTCGCGAGCCCGCACTGGGCGGCCGACAACCAGACCTGGCCGACGACATTGTGGGCCAGCAATCCCACGATCTCGGCCGCCATCCAGTTCGGCCCCGCGGGCGGGATGCTGACCGGCCTGGCGGTGATGGCCACCAATTTCGCCGTGAAGGACTACCTCGCGCTCAACCTCGGGCACAACGCCACCGTCATCATCGAACTGGCGATCGGCATGGCGATCGGCATGGCCGCGCAGACCGCACGGCGCGCCCACGACGAGCTGCAACGCGCGGCCCAATTGACGGCCGCGGTGCAAGAACGCGACCGCCTGTCCCGCCAGGTGCACGACGGGGCCATCCAGGTGCTGGCGCTGGTCGCCAAGAAGGGGCACGAGATCGGCGGCGCCACAGCTGAACTCGCCGACCTGGCGAGCGAGCAGGAACGCGCGCTGCGGCGCTGGCTGGCGTGCACGGACATCGATCAGGACGCCGACGGCGCCACGGTCGACCTGCGCACGTTGCTGCGGTGCCGGGAATCCGATCGGGTGTCGATCAGCCTGCCCGGCACCCCGGTGCCGTTAGGACGTTGGGCGGCAACCGAACTCGATGCCGCGGTGGCCAATGCGCTGGACAACGTGGTCGCCCATGCCGGTCCGAAGGCGCACGCGTTCGTGCTCGTGGAGGACCTCGGCGATTCCGTTCTGGTCAGCGTCCGCGACGACGGCGTGGGGATTGCCGCCGGCCGACTCGAAGAAGCGACGCGTCAGGGGCGCCTGGGCATCTCCCAATCGATCGTGGGACGGTTGACGTCGTTGGGCGGCAGCGCCGAATTGCACAGCGAGCCCGGGGACGGCACCGAGTGGGAGTTGTGCGTGCCGCGCCGGGAGGCACGCCATGACGGATGACGCGACGCCGACGACGGTGATGGTGGTCGACGACCATCCGATCTGGCGCGACGCGGTCGCTCGCGACCTGGCCGAGGTCGGCTTCACCGTGGTCGCCACCGCCGACGGTCTGGCCACCGCCCAGCGGCGGGCGGGCGTGGTCAAGCCCGACGTGGTGGTGATGGACATGCAACTCGCCGACGGCGACGGTGCGCAGGCGACCGCCGCGGTGCTCGCGGTCTCCCCCTCGTCGCGGGTGCTGGTGCTGTCGGCCTCCGACGAACGCGAGGACGTTTTGGAGGCGGTCAAGGCCGGCGCGGCGGGCTATCTGGTCAAGAGCGCCTCGAAAGTCGAACTGGCGCAGGCGGTGACGGACACCGCGGCCGGGCGGGCCGTGTTCACCCCGAGCCTGGCCGGACTGGTGCTCGGTGAATACCGGCGCATCGCGCAGAGCAAGGACGACGGCCCCGCTCGCCCCAGCCTCACCGACCGCGAGACGGAGGTGTTGCGTTACGTCGCAAAAGGGCTGTCCGCCAAGCAGATCGGCGCGAAGCTCTCGCTGAGCCACCGCACGGTGGAAAACCACGTGCAGGCGACCTTTCGCAAGCTTCAGGTCGCCAATCGGGTGGAGCTGGCCCGCTACGCCATCGAGCACGGCCTCGACGAAGAGCCGTGACCCGACGAGGCGGTGGGATAACCCTTGCCTCGCGGGTCGACGGATCGCGCGGCTACCGCGACAGGCGCGCCGGCACTGTGCGGTGGTGCTGGGCCACGATCCGCGCGGTCACCAGTGCGGCCACCACCACGCTCATGCACACCAGCCCGTCGTTCTTGAGGCCCCACCTGATCGCGGCGAGCAGCGCCACGCCGGCCACGCACAGCAGGGCACCGACGGCCGCACCCCACCCGCGCGAGGTCACCGCGGGCGCGCCGTCCCAGCCGGACAGCGGGTTGTTCTCCAGTGGCCGCAGCACGACGAACAGCACCGCCACCGCGACGACCACGAGGAACAGCTGCGCGAGGCTGACGGCGAGAAAGTCCGGCGCACCCGGAAAGCGCGGGCGGCCAAGGTAATCGAAGGCCAGGTGCACGCCCAGCAGCACCGGCATGTGCCACAGGTACAGGGTCATCGCGCCGGAGTTGCCGATCGCGGTCCACCACCACACCCGCGGCCGCTGCGCCCAGCGTGCGATCGCCGGTGCGGCCGCGATCGCCAACGCGCTCAGGATGATTGCGTGCCCGGCCAGCAGCAGCGACGGTGGGCTGGTGTTGGACAGATGGTGGTCACCGGTGCCGACCATGCTCAGCTGATACGGGCCCCAGTGCACCAGGGCGACATCCACGGCGAAGACGGCAGCGGCGACGGCCAGCGCGGCGCGGCCGTCGAGCAGCCCGCGACGGTAGGCCACCCCGAACATGGCGGGAATGAGCCAGACGGCCAGGTTGAGGTAACCCAGCGGCATCAGCGCCGGCCAGTGCAACCGGATCACGTCGATCAGCGCGATGGCGCCGTAGACCGCGGCCACGTTGGCGGCCAGCCGTCCGGCCGTGGTGATGCGGTGCAGCACGGGCATGGCGGCCAGCACCAGGACGTAGGCCCCCAGGAACCAGAGCAGCTGCGTGCTGACGCCGGCGACCGGCTCGTAGATGTGTTGCGGCAGAGCCTGATACAGCACCGTCAGTGTCACGGCCCAGAATGCCAGGTAGTAGAACACCGGCCGGAACAGCCGGGTGCAGCGCTTCATCAGCCAGTCTCCCCAGTTGGTGCCGGGAGCCCAGGAGGACACGCAGGCCGCCGCACCGGCGAAGAAGAACAACGGCATGATCTGCAGCAGCCACGTCATCGCCTGGAACAGCACCGAGGTGGTGAGCAGGTTGTCCCAGATCAACACGTGGTTGCGAATGATACTGGCCGCCATCACGGTATGGCCGAGCACCACGCCGACCAGGGAGGTGATCCGGATGACGTCCAGGACGCGGTCGCGGTCGGCCGGCGTGCTCGCGGCCACCTCGGCGACGTCGGGAAATCTCACAAGAGTTGTCATGGGAGCGAAATGCCCTTCTGCTGATGCGGATACGTTGTGCAACGTTGTGCTGGAGAGTTGTGGTGGAGAGGGAGTCGTGCGATGAGAGAAGCATCGCCGATGGCGCGGGCGGGGACCTGCGCGCTTCTACGCGTTGAGGCTGAGTAGTACTACTCAGTTCGAGGCGTTGAGCGGGTCGTAGTCGGCGAGCAGCCTTTCGATGCGGGCCTCGTCGAGTCGTACCCGCACGGTGGCGGCCTCCTGCTGGTCACGGATCACCTTGGCCAGAGTGAACGCGCTCGACACCAGGAACAAGAAGGTGACGCCGAGAAACAATCGTGGCCACGGGTCAAGCGGAAGGAAGTAGATCCCGCCGAGCGCGGCCACGAAGCTGATCGCGAACGCGACGGCGGCCTGAACGAAGAAGGCGGCGGTGGTTTTCGACATGCTGTTGGGAACGGTCATGCCAACAAGCCTGCGGCAGTGAACCGTTGGCGGGGATCCGTAAGACTACTCAGATTCGGCGGCGCGATCGCGGGGCCGCGCCAGCAGCGCCGCCGCCGCGCCCGCGGCACACACCCCGATCGCGGCGGCGACCACCGTCGCCACCTCGACCGAGGCGAACTCGGAGTCCACCAGCGGTTTGACCACCGCCACCACGCCCAGCGCCGGCATCACCAGCCGGACCCACCAGGCCACCACGCTGTCGCCCGGGATCCGCGAATTAGCCTCTGTGACAAACACATACAGCGCCATCAGCAGCAGGGGCGCCGCGCCGAGGATGACCAGCCCGATCCAGCGCGCGCCGTGCGCCGAGACTACGACGGCAACCACAGCGACGAGCCCCACCACCGCCAGTCGCAGGCCGGCGTTCGGTGTCGCCTCGCGCATCACCGCCAGGCCCGCGGCCGCGCGCATCGTGGCCCACCCCGAAGACAGCGCGGCCGCCACGGCCAGGCTGATGCCCGCGATGGCCATCCATTTCTGGCCGGGCCCGGCATAGAATTCGGGCACCGCCTCGGCCAGGTGCATGGCACTCCATCGCCACGGCCCCACCACACCCTGATGATCACCGACCCACAGCACCACCGCCGCCACGGCCACCAACGCAACGGCCAGCGACATGGATCTCCCGGGCCTGGCTACGCGCGCGCTTCGGACCGTGATGAGTTCAACGCCGACCATCCCCAGGCCGAAGCCGACGAGCTGGCCGGACAGCTGTACCTGCGTTGCGGCCGTGCCGATGACGACTGCGTCACTGCCTGCGGCGACGCGGGCGGTCACCGCCACGGCGAGATAGACGTAGACGAGCAGGCCCGCGAGCACCAGTGGCGTCACCACCGATGCGACACCCCGGCTCGGAAACCGACAGGCGGCGGCACCGACGGCGGCGGCGGTCCCCACCGCGGCAACCGGTAACCACGACACAATCGTCGCGGGATCAACGCCTGGTGAAAGCAGCTGCAGCAGCTCCAATCCGAGGGTGGTGGCGAACTTCGCGGCCAGTACCAGGTAGGCGGTCAGCTGGAGGATGCCCGCGGCCGTCCCCGCTCTCGGGCCCAGGGTGGCACCGATCAACTCGGCGGTGTTGCGCGCGTTTGGCGCGTGCGCATGCAACCGCGCCAACGCGTAGATGACCGGAACCATAACCGCCGCCCCGACGACGGCACCCAATCCGTGCACCGCGGCGGACACGATCACGGCCATGCTCAGGCCGGCGGCCCGCCAGGTGCCCAGCGCAGACATCTTCGAGCCGGACCCTGGCCGCGGATTCGCCCGCAGCATTTTCTTCGGCATCGCCCAAGCATGACGCAGCGGCTATGCAATTGATCCCGGAACACGGGGCGGTTTCGATACTTTTGTAGGTCCAACGGCAGTGAGGGCTCAGATATGACTGACACGGTCAAGGTGTCTGTGGACCGCAGCTCGGTCGCCATGGGCGACGACGTCGACTCTCACCGCGAATTCTGGGTTTTCCCCGAATCGGCCACCGTCGACGACCTACTGGTCGAAATCTCGTCGCACTTCCTGCCGGGAGTCGCCGGCCCGGCCGGCTGGCGCGTGTACCTCGGGACTCGTCGCGACCGGCAACGGGAGATCGGCCTCGTCTACACCCGCGATGACCTCAGACAGCAGGACCAGATCTGCAGGTTGTCGGCCGGCAACACAACGCTGGGTGAGTTGTCCCGATGGTCCGGCTTGCCGGAGTTGGATGTCTACGCCGCCTACCTGACCTTTGACCAAGCCCGACCCTTGACACTGGACGAGGTGACGGGCGGCCCCAGTTTCACCGGTTCTCGGCCGACCAAGCTGGAATCCGAGGCGGCCGCCGACGCCAAGCGTGACTGGGTGATGATGCGCGAACTCGACCGACGCGCCGCCGCGGTGGCCGGTGCGCGACGCGACTGGGTTCGGGCCAATCTGCTCGCGGCGCCGCCGCCGTGGATTGACGTCTTCATCGCACGCAACTTCCCCTATCTGACCGAGCTGCACTGCCCCGCCAGCATGACCCTGGCGGCAAATATGCTGGGGATCAACGAATCCAGTGGCGAGCAGTTGGCGGCGCGGGCCAACGTCGACGTGCGCTCCGACATCGTGATCCTGGCGATGGTGCTGGCCGCTTTCGAGTGGGGAACCCAACGCGATACGTGGCGCGTCGGCGAACGACCATACTGCAAGGCGTATCTCGAGCTACTCGCCCATTGCGGCTACCGGCTCTCGCCGATCGAACAGGTCATGGCCGGCCACATCAGCATCGAGCAACTCAAACTTTCCGAGGCCGATAGCGCCAGACTCGACCGCATCCGGCAACTCCGAGACCAGCAATACCAGCTCCGAATGAACCGCTACTACACAAAAACCCTCAGCGAGGAGCAATACCGGGCCGCCATCGGACCCGTCCACTCAGAGCTTTCCAGTTTAGGAGAGCTTCCCGGGCCGACGTAGGTCATCGAGACCGGCTGCGCTCGAACGGAGTCCGCGTCGCCGCCGGTTACTTGGCGGCGGCCTTGGCGGGCTCGTCCCGTTCGGCGGCACCCTGGCGGCGCGCCGCGATCGCGCCCGCGATCGACGTGCAGGCGATGGTCAGCAGGGAGCCGAACATCAACGCCGACGCTTCGGCCGGGGCGAGCAGGTGCTGCTGGGTGCCGATGGTGGCGGCGGCCACCGCCACGCCAAGCTGAGTGGAGGACATCACCGCATACGTGAGCGGCTGGCCGAGCAGCCTTCCCGCGCAGTGCGCCAGCACACCGCCCAGCCCCAGGCCGACCCCGAGCAGAATGTATTTCGGCTGCGATCCTAGCTCGCGCACTTGCAGCGAGGCGCCGAGCCAGACGAAGAACACCGGGCTGAAGAAACCCTCGGTGATGCCGAACAACTGGCGCGCCAGCCGCCGCGGCTCGCCGACCGTGGCGATCACCAACCCGAGCGCGAATCCCGCCAGCATGATCGACACGTCGGTGCTGACGGCCAGCATCGCCAGCCCGAACAGCACCAGCAGGTTGATCCGCAGTTCCAGCGCCAGCCGGTTCTTGTGCGAGTAGTCGTGCATGCGCTGACGCCAGCCCCGGCGGTCGACCCAGCGCAGCACCACGTAAAGCAGCACCGCGCAGCCCGTGATCGCCAACCCACCCAGCGCCGCGGACGCCGCGTGACGAAAGTCAATCACCAAGGGAAGCAACACGATACACGCCGCGTTCGCGATGGCTATCTGCGCTGTCACGGACAGCACCTGCGGCCCGCGCAATCGCAGCGAGTCGATCATCGGCAACGTCATGGCCGCCGACGACGAGGCCATCAGCACCGCGAAGAGCGCCGCGTGTCCGGTGCCGAACTGCGTGGCCAGCCCGAAGCCCAGGGCCGCCGCGGCGGCGCCGGCCAGAACCGCTCGGGCCAACGCCTTCGGCACGGCCGAACGCATCGCGGGGTCGCGCACCGGGACGTGGCTGCCCACCACGAACATCACCAGCGCGAAGCCGATGTTGGCGAACAATTGGAAGGTCGGGTCGGTGGCATCGACGACGCCGAAACCGGTCTTGCCGATGACCAGACCCGCGATGAGTTCGCCGACGATCACCGGTATCCGCAGGCGCGGCACGGAGGCCAGCACCGGGCCGGCGAAACCAACGGCGGTCAGCAGCGCCAAAGTAGGAAAACCGAATCCGTGCACCAGGTTATTCTGCATGGTGGAGGGCCAGAACCCGCTTGGCTCGCGGTCTGCGGTGTGGGCTTGTTGCAGCGGGTTGACTTGTTGTTCTTCGGATTTAGGTTGCGAGATCTCTGTGCACTAGTCCGTGCCAGGGTGGCCCCGGTTGGCAGCGTGCACTGTGAATGCCGCCGTGTGCTGCGACTGCGGTGCGGGGTGAATGGTTTTTGGCGGGGTGGATGGTGGCGCTGCCCCGATGCGGATTGCGGCCCGCATCTTGTCGGACCCCCCTGCAATGCTGTCGTTATGTCTGCGACCGCGACTGCACGTAGCGTCGAAGCGTCTCCCAAGGAACGTCTTGAGGTGCTGTTCGAGGAGCTGGCGGAGTTGGCCGGCCAGCGCAACGCGATTGATGGGCGCATCGTGGAGATCGTGGCCGAGATCGATCGCGACGAGCTCTGTGGAATGACGGGTGCGCGGTCGGTGCCGGCGCTGGTGGCCTGGAAGACCGGCTGCTCGCCGGCCAACGCCCACACGATCGCCACCATAGCGAGCCGGCTCGAGGAGTTCCCGCGCTGCGCGGCGGGCATGCGAGAAGGCCGGCTGTCGGCCGATCAGGTCGGGGTGATCGCCGCACGCGCCGGCGAGGGATCTGATCAGCACTACGCAGAGCTGGCCGCGGTCGCGACGGTCAACCAGCTGCGCACCGCGGTCAAGCTGGAACCGCGACCCGAACCCGAATCCCGGCCAGAGGGGCTTGAACCACAGGCCTCGATCACCAAGACCTCCGACGACGAAGGCGCCTGTTGGCGGATCACCCTTCCACACCTGGACGCGGCGAAGTTCGACGCGGCGTTGGCGTCTCATCGCGATGCGCTGATCGCCGAGTGGAAGCGTGATCACGATGATGGCGACCGCGCCCGCGATCAGCTGCCGCCGTTGCCGGGCACGGTGGAGGCGTTCATGCGCTTGGTGGAGGCCGGGTGGGACGCCGAGGCGGCGCGGCGCCCGCATGGGCAGCACACCACCGTGGTGGTGCACCTCGACGTTGAAAAGCACGCCGCAGCACTGCATCTGGGTCCGTTGCTGTCTGACGCCGACCGCCGCTACCTGACCTGTGATGCCACCGCCGAAGTCTGGTTCGAACGGCACGGCGAGCCCATCGGGGCGGGCCGGGCGAGCCGGCTGATCAATCGGCGGCTGCGCCGCGCGCTGGAGCATCGCGACCGCACGTGCGTGGTTCCGGGCTGTGGTGTCACCCGTGGTCTGCACGCCCATCACCTGCGGCACTGGGAAGACGGCGGCCCCACCGAGTTGGCCAACCTGGTGTTGGTGTGCCCCTACCACCATCGCCAGCATCATCGAGGTGCCATCACCATCACCGGACCGGCCGGCCACCTCGTCGTGACCGACTGCGCCGGGCACGAACTACACCCCGGATCGCTGGCCCGGGTGCCGACGAGCCCCCCACCCGCAGTCCCACCGTGCCCCGGACCCCTCGGCGAGCGCGCCCAGTGGTGGGGGTAGGACCCCATCCCACCCCAACCACCCCCCCCAACCAACAGAGCGC